>NZ_JAYGIG010000156.1:0-21191 GCF_034932105.1 Leptothoe sp. PORK10 BA2
CACTGAGTTTGATGCGACCCTTGGGCTTGCTCAAGGAGGTTACCAATTCCTATATTTGGATTACGCTAGCTGATAATCTCTGTAACCTGGGAAAACTCTCTAATTTTTTAAGCCTGAGTAGTTACGATATATCATTATCAACAGACCGTCAGGGGGAGATTTCGGATTGAGCGCTAACTGATTCAGGCTATTTGTAGTCCAGGGTGTTTGGGCACAGCATTTTATCCTCTGCTGAGACGTTGGGATTGGTCTGCAGGTAGTCGAACAGCCAGGTACATCCTTGCTCCATGAGTTTTGGTAGTGGACTGATTTCCCACAGCATGACCACACGATCGTTCCCGGCGGTGGCCAATGCTGTTCCGTCTGGGCTAAAGGTGGCATCTAAAACAGCGCCCTGGTGCCCCTCGATGGTTAACAGTTCCTGCCCCTCTAATGTCCACAGTTTGGCAGTCTGATCGATGCTAGTGCTGGCCAGGGTGTCACCATCGGGGCTAAAGGTCGCACTGGCCGCCTGGCTGCGATGGCCAGAAAATACCTGGATCATGTCTCCCTGCAATGTCCACTGTCGGATTAAGGTGTCATGGCTGGCCGTTAACAACGATTGGCCATTGGGGCTAAAGGCTAAATCGTAAAATAACGTTCCGGGTCTAGAAAATTGGACCTTTTCCTGTCCCCCCAGACTCCACAGACGCACGGTGCTGTCTTCTCCGGTGGTGGCAATGGTCTGGCCATCGGGACTAAACTCGACCGCATAGACAGCTTGCTGATGCCCCGTCAGGGTAGCCGTTGCCTGCCCCGTTAGGCTCCAGAGTTTTGCTGTTTTGTCTTCACTCACCGTGGCAATGGTCTGGCCATCGGGGCTAAAGGCCAGGTCGTAGACTGCGCCTTGGTGACCTGTGAATGTGGCCATCTCCTGGCCCTCCAACGTCCAAAGTTTTACCGTTTGATCTTTGCTGGCCGTGGCAATGGTCTGGCCATCGGGGCTAAACTCAGCCCGATAGACCCAATCTTGGTGCCCCGTTAGGGTGAGCAGTTCCTTACCGTTGCGCTGCCAGAGTTTAGCGGTTTGATCGGTACTCGCTGTGGCAATGGTCTGACCATCGGGACTAAAACTCACCCCCTGCACTCGTCCCTGATGTCCTTCTAGCCGACGACGGCTCCCTAACTGCCACAGCTTTGCCGTATCGTCCTGACTGACGGTGACCAGGTAGTCTCCATCGGGACTAAAGCTGGCGCTGTAAACCTGGTTGAGGTGTCCGGTCAGGGTAGTTTGCTCTACAAAGGGAGCGGTCAAATCGCGACGCCGCCACAGTTTTGCTGTTCTGTCGCCGCTAACGGTGACCAACATCAGACCATCGGCACTAAAATTCACCCCCCAAACCTTTCTGTTATGGCCGGTTAAGGTTTGCCGTAATTTGCCGTCCAAACTCCAAAGCTTAACCATGTTGTCGGCATCTGCAGTGGCCAGCATTTGCCCATCGGGGCTAAAGCCCAAACTAAAAATTTGGCTGGAGTTATTGGCTAAGGTCTTGAGAAAGGTGCCATCCCGGTTCCACAGTTTGATGGTTCGATCCAGGCTGGCTGAGGCCAGGGTGCGGCCATCGGGGCTAAACTGTACTGTCCAAACCTCATCTTGATGTCCCACTAGGGTAGCGATCGCATCCCCCGCCACAGTCCAAAGTCGCACGGTGTCATCAAAGCTGGCGGTGGCCAATTGTTGACCATCGGCGCTAAAGCTGACGCTGCGCACGGGGGCTGTATGGCCGGTCAAGGTTTTAAGCAGGGCTCCGTTAAGGCTCCAGAGTTTAGCGGTGCCGTCTTTGCCCGCTGTCGCCAGAGTCTGGCCGTTGGGGCTAAAGCTGACACCGTAGACCCAGTCCTGGTGCCCCGTGAGCGTTTCGATTTCATTGCCCTGTAAATCCCACAGTTTGACGGTCCTGTCGGCACTGGCGGTGGCGATGGTTTTACTATCAGGGCTAATGCTGACATCAAAGATACCTGCCTGGTGCGTTTCTAGGCGGTTGCGCTCCTGCCGGTTGTACAGGGCCATCTGCAGGGCCGCTTCCACCTGACGATGTAAGTCGGGGGCTAGCTGTACCCGATTACTGAGCACCGGCTGTGCTGCCCGCATGGCCGTCAGCAGGGCGTCAAAATCGTTATCCGACTCAGTCAAAATTCGAGAAGAGTCGCTCAAGGCCAGGGTTTGAGCCTCTAAGGATCGTTCCACCAGCTGCTTTTGCTGAAAGATGCGGATGCCTAAAAACAAAGCGCATAAAAAAGCAATGCTCACCAACCCCAATAACCCCCGAATCAGCCGAATGTTAAAACGCTCTCGGCGCATCGCAGCGGCGATGGTTTCTCGACTGACCGTAATGTAGTCGTGGATTAATGGGGTGGCCTTGGGATTCTTTTTATAGCGATCGGTTTCCTGTAGCCAGTTTTCTGCGATCGCAAATTCACTTTCCCTCAGCAACAGATCCGGACTACGGTCCCGATAGAGCCATTCCAAAGCCCGCTGCAGCCATTTAGTATGGTGTCGCACATGATCCGGGTCCGTCTCTAACACCCGAACCAGCTGTCTAAAACTACTGTCAAAATCTTGCTTGAGCGGATCAAACTCTATCCATTGCACCTTCGCCAACTGTGGATGCAAATTCTGAGGCTCAATGGGCGCATACAGCAAACAAACAAACCGCTTATTCAAACTGACCGCATATTCCACCTCATCGGCACAGTAGGTAGAACTAACAGAGCGTGGCGACAACACAAACAAAAAATGATCCGACAGCGCTATCCCCCGGTGAATCTCTGCCTGAAAATCCGCCGACCCAACGGTAATACTCTCTTGATCAAACCAGGTAGTCTTTCCCTGAATCTGCAACGCCTCATTGAGTTTCCGCGCAAACCCTGCTTCTGCACGGGAGTAGGAAATAAACACATCCAGGGAAGCAGCCGGCGGAGTTCGTAAGCTTTCCTCAATAAACTCCAGGTGGAATGCCGTTGGCGGATTTTGGCCATAGTGAACAGCCGTCTTCAGCCAGGTTTCAGCCTGACGCAGATTATATCCCCTCAGCAACATACTGGGATTGCTATGCTGCCGTTGCCACTTAAGAGCCTTAGCCAACAACACTTTATGTTCAGTATAGTACGCCGTCCCTTTTCGCAAAACCTGGAGTAACTTACTCTCATCTTGCGAATAGTCAGCATCGGTTAGATTATCGGCCAGATCAATATATTGCAGGTTTCTCAGGCGTGCGGGAATCTGACTGGGGTCCACTTCTCCAGCCCGGATAGGGATAATTCGTTTATTCAGCTCAAAGGCATAATCTAACTCTTGCTGACAATATTCAGACTCAATCCCATCGGGTGACATCAAAAAGAGAATATTGTCAGTTTCCTCGATGCCTTGCTTGATCGTATCTTGGAAATCAGTGCCGATGGTAATATCATTTTGATAACTCCAGGTAGTAATGCCTGAGCGCATCAAAGAACGGCGTATTTGCCTGGTAATGTCTCGATCCTGTTCGGCATGACAGAGAAACACCTGAGTCATTAAGTTGTTAGCATTTTTAGTGCTTTCAGTGATGTACTCACAGTGCAGATCGGTCGGTATACAGGGAGCTTGTTCTTCTTGAAACCTTTTGACCAGAAAGTCTTGGGCCTGCTGGTGCTTCTCTCCCATCAGCAAATATTCTGGCTGTTTTTGATTCTTTTCCCACCGTAGAGCATCATTCAAAAAGATCGTATGCTGATGCACATAGTCTTTTTGCCGTTCAAAGATAGCCAGCAGTGCCTGAAATGACTGTTCAAAATCATCAACAGTTTCCCTAAAATTGACCCAGTTGATTCGGCTGATGTCGGGGTGCATATTGGGAAAGCTGGACTGTTTACCCGCTGCTTGATACGCCTCCCAATCTGCTGCAGTACTCTCTGGATAGCGCTGCTGCCAAATATCCTGACCAATTTCTTCCACGTGCAGCAGTGGGATAATACGCTTATTGTGCTGCAGAGCCCGTTCAATTTCTAAGAGACAATAGGGCGAATTGACCGCGTGGGGAGAGATAATAAACAGAAAATTATCGACCTTGTCGATGGCATCATCAATCTGCTTTTGATAGTCCACCCCCAGCGGAATATCTTCTAAATCTAGCCAGACGGTTAATCCTTCGGCCAATAATCGCTGATACAGCTTGGCAACAAAGGCTCTACTGTCAGCCCGGCCATAGGAAATAAACACATCTTGGAGGAGATTCATGGCATAACCACGGCAGAGTTAATTGGACTTGGCCTGTAAAAATGGCAAAACTATTTTGGCTACAGCCTCGCCATATTCTTCGGCCATACCTAAGGTGCCTGGTAAAGATACAGACTGTACCTGGGGCAATGCGGCCATTATCTCCATTTCTGCTTTTGAGGAGGGGGGAGCCTGTTGGCCAACAATAATCATTACAGGCACGCTCAGGGCTTCAAAATAAGCTAAAAATGTTGCTCGGGTATGAACTGGGTCAAGACCTCCGGTAACAAAGGCAGCTGGGGCATAGCGAGCCCCCGATTTCTGGGTACCCCGATGGCGCTGATCGATGTAGTCTGATGTGAGCCTGGTGTCATCGACAAACACATGGCGGCGATACATCCATTTGAGAAAGGCGGGGCGAGTATTGAGCCAATAGAGAAGGGGGCCGATGAGCTCAGCGCGAACTAATTCTCGTACGCCATTCCGTAAGGTTTCAGGGGCTCCCATGACGGCTAGGGGCCCTTTCCATGTGGGAGCGACCAGGGCTATTTGTGACCAGGCGTCGGGAATGGTTAGGGCATAGCCGGCGGCGACCACGGCAATGGGCTGGGAAAAGTTTGCTGTGACAAACTCTTTTAGAAACTGTTGATACAGGGTGGGTTGATAGGCCAATCGTGGTCGGTCGGAGTCGCCAAAGCCAGGCCAATCGAGTACGGTAACTTGATACTGTGATGCTAAGTGGTGGGCAAGAGTGCTTAGCTCTGTGCGGCTAGAAACGGTGCTCAACGTTGGTAGCAGCAGGACAGGCTCACCGGCACCCAGGGTTTCGTAGGTGATGGTGATGGTGCGGCCCTGCCATTGCCAGGGATAGGTGGCGATAGAACCGTTGAGTTGAGTTGCGATCGCTGTCATACAAACCTGATCCGGGCTAGGTGTCAAAGCCATTATGCTTTGGTAAGCCTGGGCCGTTTAGATTTGGACAAAAAACATTATAAACAGGAATGATAAGAGCTGGACAGTGCGAAGTTTTTCTTTAAGCGGGTGGATAAAATGGCCGCCGTTTGTGTCACACATATGGAGAAAGGAAGCTATGCGATCTTGGATGCCTACTATGCGTCGGCCAAGGTGTTGAAACCGTTTCGAGCGCAGGGGTTGCATTTAATCAGTCGAGCGGCGATTTCCACCGTTGCGCAGGCAGACTTTTCAGCTCGGGGAGTTTTTTGCCAAACAGTAAGCGGCATCAGCGTCGTGCGCAGCCGTAAGCTTAAAAGCGTTCTCGGAGATATCAAAATTACGGAAAAGCAGGCGAGAAAACTAGTTGTCAAACATTGTACCTCACTCAGTCCACTGCTAGAGAAGTGTTGTTTATTATTGAGTGCGAATAAATCCTATGAGCGGGCCGCCCAAGACATTGAAGTTTTAACCGGCCGGTCGGTGGGTCACAGCACCCAGCAACGGTTAGTCCATCGCCAAGAGCTGACCGTTGGCAGCGGCAGAGAATTCGGTGGAGGAACTCAGTGTCGATGGCGGAAAAGTTCGAGTAAGGAAAGGACATCCTTCGGTGAGGCGTGTGACTGGCAAGACTACAAAGTGGTCAAGCTCCATAAACAAGTCATCGGTGCGAGTTATCAAGACAATCAAGTGCCCATAGACTGGGCGAACCCGCAACCGCTAGCGACGCCACTGACTTGCTTGGGAGACGGCCATGATGGCATTTGGAATATTGCTGTTAAAATCGGTCGTGAAGAATAACGCGAGAGATTCTTGATTGGTCTCACCCGATGGAGAATTTAGCAAAGGTAGACAGTTCCATAGACTTTTTAGCCACGATTAAGGACCTACTCTGGGAAGGTAGAGTAAAGACAGCCATCGCCCAACTTGAGAATTGTTCTGATGATCATGCTGGTACCTTTGCTAAGTACCTAAGGAAACATCAACATCGAATTGTTAACTATGAGTATTACCAGCTAGAAGGGATATCCATTGGCTCGGGTGCAATTGACTCGGGCATTAAGCAGATAGCCGCCCGAGTCAAGCACACAGGCGCTCAGTGGAACGTCCAGAATGTGCCTCAAGTGTTGTGACACCGTTGTGCCTATCTGAATGGACAATTTTCAGTCGCTACTCGGCCTGTCTGACTATTATGGGGGCGCTGAACTATGCACTAAAAACAATAAGGTGAGTAATAATACTTATCGCAAACCTGGGATGCACCCGGTTAGTTCAGGTGTTTAGTCAGCGGGCGAATCAGACTTCTCCCCAGCCTGGCTGTAGGCGCTTCATGATGGGATGGTAGACCTTGAAGTAGGCCACGGAGCCCACCTGTCTGAGCAGGGCTTTTTGGGGGGTGTCAGCCCCCATGCACCGTTGGCATATGGGGTGAGTGACTTTGAATTGGTTAAACCCTTGGCGTAGGCCACAGGCCGGTTGTTGCCCATCTAGGATATGGCGGAGGCTGTGGGTTTTCACGTTGCCTAGGGGAATCTGGCCGTCGTAATCTTTGCAGCAGGGGACGACGGTGCCATCGTACAAAATACCTGCTTGATCGGAGGTGCCATTGCAGTAACCAAATGTGGCGGGTATTACCTCTGTGCTTTCCACATTGCCCCAGCTGTCCAGGGGAAATGTTTCGAGGGCTAGTTTTGGGGTGAGTTCAATCACCTGCCAGCGACCGGGTTTATGGCGAGCGATACGTTGCCGCAGGTCCTCATCCTTGGGCCGTTCGTCACAGCCGTCTAGCAGTCGGTCTGCCCAAGCGGTCAGCTCCTGCTGCATTTGGGCTTTGCCTTCGACCACATGCATGGGCTTGTGGGGGACTAGAAACGGATGGGGGGTGGTGTCTAAAAATTTTAGATGGACCCGCGTTGGAGAGGTGGGATCGGCCAGGTTAGCCTTCACATACTGGATGATGCCGTCAAAATACTGTTCTGGCTTGAGTTGGGGTGGGGCACCGCGAATAATAAAGGTTTCCGGGTCTGGGGTTTGGAGGGAAATGGTGACCTTTGGAATGCCGGTGTGAATGAGTTTTTGGCGATGCTCCGGTTTGATGTGAAAAGTGCTGCCATTGGTGGTGAGGTGTAGATTTAGACCCCGGGTTAGGGCCATGTCAATGGCTTGGAAAATGTGGGGATAAATTAAGGGTTCTCCCATCAGGTGGAAGGCTACGATCTTGGCGAGGTGGTGTTCTGCAATCTCGTCTAGGGTCTGTTCTAAGAGCTGCAGATCCATGTGGCCCCGCTTACGTTCCATGATGGCGTCTGGGCAAAAGTCACATTTGAAGTTGCAAACGTTGGTTACTTCGAGGTGGATGCGCTCAAGGCGGTAGCTGACCATTGCCACAGTAATAATAAAAAGGTTAACGGTAAAGTCGCTTTAGCTTAGCAAGGGTGGGTGAAAGCCAGCTGAGAATTTTGTCGAGATGTAACCGATTTTGTCTTTTATAACGGGGATCAGCGGTTTTCTAGGGCAGAGCTTAAGCTTTTTGGGAGAGTCTTTCCCTGCGGTGAAAGTTCGCTTTACCTTAGGAAGATCCTTTTTGATTGAGTTAAATCATGACCATATCTACAACACAAGGCGATTTGAGGACTCTCTCGGAAGCCGAGCGGATTGATTTGCTTAAGGGCTATGCGGAGCAAGATGCGATTTTGGGTAGTCCAAATCCTCGCTACAAACAGTGCAAGGTCTATTGCGATCGCTACCTCAATATCCGGGTGCAAATGGTGGGCACCGAGGGCCTCAATGATGCTGACTGGGATTTGACTATTTTCTGACCATTTTCTGAGGGGCTGGGGTGGCAGCCTCCGGTAGCCATGGGCGCTAAGCTATAAACTTGCTACACAGCTCGTGCCATGGACTCAATCGGTATGGACTCAATGAATCAGCAGGGGGCAGCCGTTTTAGCTCAGGCTGCCCAAGCCCAGCAGAGCAATGGGGCTGGGCGACCTAAGGCGAGTGATTTGGTCACAGCGCTACAGGCGACAGAAAAGGACACTAAGCCTGATTATGGGTTGGCGGATCTGGTTGGTACTTGGCGACTGTGTTTCATCACCGGTACTAAAAAAACGCGGCAAAAAGCAGGGGTGGCCCTAGGCGCGGGGCGGTATTTACCCAAATTGATCAAAATTCAGCTGGCCTATCAGGCCGATACTGACGACCAAGGGCAGGTGCAAAATTCGGTTGCCCTGGGCCAACTCCACTTAGTCTTAACCGGACCGGTGAAATTCTGGACCAAATCCCGGTGCCTTGGGTTTGACTTTACCCAGATTCGCATTGGCCTTGGGCAGTTCACCCTATACCAGGGGCGGATTAAACCCGAAGCCGCTGACCAAGACTTTTACGAGCAGCCCTTGAAAGAACAGGCGTTTTTCAAATATTTTTGGGTGACCGATGGCGGTATTGCCGCCCGTGGGCGCGGTGGCGGTTTAGCCCTCTGGTATCGAGCGGCGGGCTAAACACGAAGGGCTCAATCAAAAGCAACCAGACTTTTATGAAAAGCTTGGGTACCAACTCAAATCGGGACGTTTTCCCAAGGATAGGAGGCAGGAATCATGGCCTCTCTGGCTTCTGGCCCCTGATTCCCCACCTAGCCAGGATTTTCTGGCTTAAGTTGATACCCAAAAGCTCGGTTGCTTAAGGAGCTGATAAAGTACGGTGAATGCCGGTGACTCAGACATCAATCAACCCAACCCAGCCTGGGTGAGTCCAACGTCATTGAAGTGTATTTTCGTTATCTGCGATTAACGATCGATGGCGATGTGGGGGTTATTGGCTGGGTGTTGTGTGAAGAGTAGGTCTGCTGATTGAGTATTTCGACAAAGCCCAAACAGACTATTCAATGGTGGTTAATTGGGTTAATTCTAATTATTTCCCTGGCGCGGTTTATCAATCTGGGAACTAAACCTTACTGGAGTGATGAAGTGTATACCTCGCTGAGGCTATCGGGTTACACCAAGCAAGAGGTGTTTGAAAGTGCTCAGGGAGAGCCAAAACCCTTTAGTACGTTGGCAAAGTTTCAATGTGTGGGGAGCGATCGCAACTTCAACGATACCCTCAACGGTCTGATTACGGACGACGTTCATCCCCCCCTATATTTTTTTCTCAGTTACTACTGGGCCAAGTTGACCGGCTGTAGCGTTGTTAATCTCCGGTTGATTGCAGCAGCCATTAGCCTATTGGTCCTGCCCCTGGGCTATGGGCTGACCTACGAACTGTTTGGCTGTACCCCCACGGCTGGGTTAGCTACTCTGTTTATGGCCGCTTCCCCCATTCTGCTGGTCTATGCCCAAGAAGCACGGCCCTACAGCTTACTGACGGTCCTGAGTTTACTGTCCACCTTGCTGCTGCTGCGGTTGCGCCCTGATCGATGCCCCGGTGCCGCTCTGGGTGCCGCCCTATATATCGCCTATGGTGTAACGTCGGTGGCCGGGCTCTACTGCCATACCTTGTACTACCTCACTCTGGCGTGTCAAGGTTTTTACTGTTTTTTAGGGGGACCGGCCCTGGCGAGCGGGCAACAGTCTAGCTGGCAACGGTCTAGCTGGCGGCAATGGCGACGCAGAATTGCCATCAGTATGGCGATTAGCTGGAGCATATTTGCCCTGTGGTTAGCCAGGGTGGCTCAACTGCAAGGATTCACCATTACCGTCGGTGCAGACTACACCTGGGATAGCTTTTCAATGCAGCAGCTATGGCAGCGCATTGGCTTCAATTTTTGTAATCTAATCTACGACTTTTACCATCCGTTAAAGACTAGTTTGCTCGCCTCTAACTCGGTGAATCAAACCTCTGGTGACATCCTTGCCTCGCTAGGTTGGCCACGGTTGCTGTTGGGGATTGGGGTCGGTTTGATCCTGCTTTATAGCCTGGTGTATGCCTACCGTCGCAGTCCTCCTGGTTGTAAGGCTCTGTTGGGGTGGCTAGCGGCACCGTCTGTCTTATTTTTAGTCAAAGATCTGGTTTTGGGGGGTAACGCCTCCAGTGTGGTGCGTTACCAGTTGCTCACCGTTTGCGCTCTCTATATCTGTTTAGCCTTTTGCTTAGTTTCCCAGTATCAGCGAACCCAGGGATGGCTGGCAAAATTTGGGCTGATGAGCCTGATGGTGGGTCTGGTCCAGCTACAACTTTATTCTAACTGGGTCTATTTACAGGCCCCCACCTGGTGGAGCAAGATGAACGGTTACCAACTTTACCAGGTGGCACTGCTTGAGGAACAGACGGCTCTGGAGACAACAACAGGGCAGATCGGCACAGGACAGTCTGATCTAGATGACCTGTTAGAACACTTAGGCGTGCAACAACTTGATCAATTGTGGGTGGTCAGTGCTAACCCTAAAGACATGATTAGGTTGTTAAAGCTGAGCCACGTATTGCCGCCAACCACAATGTTTCAACTGCTTCCCCCAGAGAAATTTGCTGAATTATTCCAGGGGGAGGGGCCGTGATTTTGGCGAAACCTAGGGTGGACATTGACCACCCTAGGCAATAGCAAAACGACTTCTCAGCTATTTTTTCAAACAGACCGTTTCTAGCGGATAACGCCGCGAGTTGGGGCCATGTCGATGGGCTTCATGAAGTACAGCTGGATCATCTTCACACCGATGGTGGCGATGTGGGGTAGCTGGCGTAGTAGCTTCAATGGCTTAAGCTGTTTAGCTTGGCCAATTTCAGAGACCTTTAAGCTCGCATTGGATGCCGTATCCAAGTGCCTAAAGAAGTCAGGATGCTCCACATTCAACATGATGGGGAAGACCTTGGCTGCTGACTCATTGGTCTTTTTGATCACGTGAATGTCATATTCACGGGCATCCAGACCCAGAGATGCGTAGAAGCCACTGCGCTGAATGTCATTCAGGAACATGGTGGCAAACACCGACAGCAGAAAGAAGCGACACCAGAGTTTAGCCTTCCAGTCATTCAGGAACTGGGGCTGGGACTTCATGATGGCGGAGAAGAAATCACCGTGGCGGTTCTCATCCTGGCACCAGTTCTCAAAGAACTGGAAGATGGGATAAATCCGATTTTCGGGATGGGAATCGAGGTGACGGAAAATGGTGATGTAGCGCCAGTAGCCAATTTTCTCGGAGAGGTAAGTGGCGTAGAAAATGAATTTGGGCTTGAAGAAGGTGTAGCTCTTGCTCTTGGTCAAGAAACCCAGGTCTAGCTGCAGGTTGAAGTCGGACATGGCCTTGTTCAAAAAGCCTGCGTGGCGAGCTTCGTCCCGAGACATCAGGTTAAAGCCCTCAGCCACTAGGGGGCTCTTGTCCTTGAGACGACGGCCTAATTCCTTATAAAGTAGGAATCCAGAAAATTCAGCGGTGCAAGAACGCTCTAGAAACTCAATGAAGAGTTCACGGGTTTTGCCGTCGATGTGATCCCAGCTTTGGTCAAACACCTCGGACCGCACGAAATGGTGGCGGTTATAGTCAGTGCGAAACTCTTGGATGATGGCACGTAGCTCATCTTCATTGACGGAAATGTCCATGGCGGCCATTTCGTCAAAGTCAGTGGTGTAAAAGCGAGGGGTGAGGAGCGTGTCCTTTGACGGTGCCTTAACCCCAGGCCGCAGCTCATTGAGTTGAGTATTTTCCTGAGGTTTCCTTAGGGAATCTACCATGAGTCCTCTATCAAGATATTTATGGTCAACGCGCTATGAAACCGCATTAGTTAGTTTGTGCTAGTAAATCGATCGAAAACTAGCAACCTACATGGATCTTAGTCTACCAAGGTGATTGACTTTGGGTGGCCCGGAGGCGAGGAATAGGTTACATTTCGCAATATTTAGGAGAGCGGTCCATGGGGTTTAGCCACGGCCTGCCGTTCTGATACCTGTTCCTTGGCTTTAGGGGCCGACATTTTCTGGGGCGGGTTGATCCATTGGGTCAGCTGGATTTTCGATGGCGTCTTCCTGCTCTACTTGGATTTCTTCAACGGCGTCGTCGATGTCTTCGTCATTGGCGACGGGTTCGTCCTCATCCGTTTTGTTGTTTTCGGCTTCGTAGGCGGCCAGTTCTGCCTCGGCCTTGGCCTGCATGGCTTCATGTCCGAGGACCCCTTCGTAGGCATAGCGGTTGTAGCCACCATTTTCCACAATGGCTTGGAGGTAATCTACTCGTTCTTGGGGGGCTGGGTGGGAGGACATCCATGGCACTACCTGGCGGTCGCCATAGCGATCATCGAGGGCCAGCATGAGGCCGTGCATACCGTCGGCGGCATAGCCGCTGGAGGCCAAAATCTGGGTGCCGACGATATCGGCTTGCCGTTCCATCTGGCGAGAATAGCCGGACACAATGGCGTTGGTGACGATGCCCGGTAAGGGGAGGTATTGGGTGAGACTGGCGGTGAGGTTGCCTTTGGTGACCAGCTGGAACCCATGGGATAAAACGGAGTGGGAGAGTTCGTGCCCCAGTAGACCGGCTAGCTCGGCTTCGGAGTCGGTGTCGAGGACGGCTCCGGCATTGACGAAAATTTTGCCGCCGGGGAGGGCAAAGGCGTTGAGTTCACGATCCAACACCACGTCAAAGGTGTAGTCAAAGTCATCGCGACCGGCGGAGGCGGCTAGTCGATAGCCGATGTCCCGCACGTAGGCTAGGAGTTCTTCGTCTTTGGAGAGGGGCAGCTGTTTTCGGGCTGACTCGGCCACGGATTCCCCAAGGGATTTTTCACCTTGGAGCAGGATGATGCTGGAGTTGAGGGCGGTGAAGGGACCGTACAGTCCCCCGGTGAGGAGATAGCCAGCGGCTCCGGTGAAGATGTTTGCGATCGCATTATTCCGAATGGTTGCATTGGTGGCGGACTTAAACCGAGCCAAATTTTCCTCGGCCAGGCCAGCATAGTGCTCGGCTTCAGGATGATCGGCATTGAGCAGGGCAAACTGCCGGGATGCAATGGATGCCTCAATCCATTCTTCCTGGCTCATCATCAGGGCAATTTGAGCACTGAGCAAATCTGGGTGGTAGGGATAGAGGGTGAGGGCCTTTTCCAAGACCATTTCGGCATCATCGACGCGCTCATAGGTTTGCAGCCGTTCGGCATAGCGCACATGACCGGGGATAAAGGCTGGCACTTCCTCCGTTAGTAATCCCAAGGGGACTAATGTCTGAGATTCCCGAGCGGCCTCGATGCCACGGGCAGATTCACGCCAGTAAACAGCACCACCGGGGGGTAGCTGTTCAGGCTCGGTAAAGGGGGTGGCGGGAATGTCTTCTAGCTCGTCATCATTGCGCCAACCAAAGGTTTTTGCTTCGCGGTAAAGCTCCTCGGCAGCGGCGATATCCCCCGCTAGATAAAGCCGGTCTGCTTCGATGATGAGCTCCCGCTGGAACCAGGTCTCTTGGGCGGCAGCGGCGGCGGCAGCGTCTTCGGGCTCAGCCTCGGACGGAGTCTCTGACTCCTCCGTGATATCGGTTGAGTCTATGTCGGTGGCATCAGGACTTTCCTCCACCGGCGATTCGCTGCTGGGGTCTGCATGGCTGCCCGTCTGGATAATGTGGTCGGGACGTTGTTCTGGCGTAGCCGCACGACCGGGCATCACTGGACTGAGGAGCAACGTAAGACTGAAACCTACTGCCAAGAGCAGCGCAAACCGTTTTTTTACCAGCATGGTGAATCGGAATAACGAGTGACTGACGCCTTTGCTAGGAGTCCTGTATAGGGTTATTTTGACAAATCTCCTTTGAAATAACCTGAGCTAAGTCGCTGGCTTGACTTTCCTGGGTCAGGTTTGCCAACGGATCCCTCTGGGAAACTTGCTCAAATCCAGCAGCACAAGAAGGCCTATCCCCATATACTAAGTTTTATAACGCGTTGTTAATTCACCCACCATGAGCCCTGAGACGATTGAGGCGATTAAGCCTTATTTAAACTTTTTTCATCCTTTAATGATGTGGGTCCTGTTTGGTCTCACCCTCTATGCTGCTTATTTGGGCAGTCAAAGCCGTAAGGTGCGTTATGTCACTGGTGACGAAAAGAAAGAACTGATCAAGGGCAAATTTACGATTAAACATCACCAGATCGGTTCGATTATTTTGGCGCTGATGGTGCTGGGGACCATCGGCGGCATGGCGGTGACTTATATTAACAATGGCAAATTGTTTGTTGGTCCCCACCTGTTGGTGGGGTTGGGGATGACCGGGACCATTGCGGTGGCGGCCTCCCTGGTGCCCTACATGCAGCGCGGTAACGAAACTGCTCGGCTCACCCACATCAGTCTGAATGTTGTGTTGGTGGGTCTCTTTGGTTGGCAGGCCTTTAGCGGCATGCAGATTCTACAGCGGATTTTAGCGAATGCCTTTGGCATTGTGTTTTAGAGCGTGATTGGCATCGGGGTGACTGATGTTGAAGTTGTTGTCACCCTGCTAATGGACAATTGAATAGTTAACCAAAAGGAGTAGGCGATAGGTCTGCTCCTTTTCAATTTTGGCGATGTGTTTTAACCTGAGCGCCATACCCCGGAGAGAGGTACTTGTTGTGGCTAATGTCAAACCCTTATACTCCCCTGCCTGGATGACTCAGTTGGCGATGGCGCTGTGCGGCTTGGTGGCCTATGGCTATAACTTTTCCCAGGAGAATGTCTTTAATCAGATGCCTGCGGTGATGGCCTTGCTGGATCCGACCCTATATAGTCAGGATTTCTATGTGCAGGAGATGATGCAATTCACTCCAAGGTCTTACTATTACTATGCTTTGGCTCTGCCGGTAAAGCTGGGGTTGAGTCTGCCGGTGGTGTGCTTTATTTATTTTGCGATCGCATTCACCGGATTTAGTCTGGGTCTCTATGCCCTGGGGCGTGATCTTGGCCAGTCAAAACTCTCCGCAGCGGTATTGGCGTTTTTAGGATTGGCGGTGGCCGATGGCACCGTGGGCTATACCGATCTGTTTCGTCGGGAGCCGTTGCCCAGCATCTATGCCATGGGCATCGCCATTTGGGGGATTTACTTTTGTCTGCAACAGCGCTGGATCCGGGGCTATGTCTTGTTTGGCCTGAGCTGTCTGCTGCAAATTTTAATTGGGGTGTTGCCGGGGCTGTTGTTAACGCCAGCCCTGATCGTCCATAGCATGAGGACAAAGCGGCCGCAGCAAGTGTTGTGGGCTTGGGCCGCTCTCCTGGGCTTAGCCGGATTGGTCTACAGCCCCATGGTGCTGACGGGGACTACCAGCAGCGATCTCCTCAGCGGTGCTGATTTTGTCTGGCTGTATGGCCATGTCCGCCACCCGCACCACATTATTATGTCCGTTTTTTCAGTTAAAGCCTGGTGGCGATTTGTTTTCTTTTTTGTGGCCGGGCTCGCCTGTGTGTATGGTTCCCAGCGGCTGCATCAGCACCATAAAGTGACCCTGGCGTTAACGATGGTTACCGGCTGTTGTTTGCTGGCGGTGGGCTATGGATTGGTGGAGCTATATCCCGTAGCGACAGTGGTGAAGCTGCAATTGGCGCGGACGTCACCGTTTATTTTGCTCATGGTGTTGGTTGCGATCGCGGTATATGCCAGCGAGCACTACCACCGCGGTAATCGGGCCTTGGCCCTCTGTTTGATCGTGGCTCCTGTAATTGACAATGCGGGGCCACTCATTACCCTGACTATCGTGATGCTGACCCTGGTCAAACCCGGGCCTGGGACATTTTGGCAAGACCTTAGACGACGGACAAATGCTTGGCCCTGGGCCAGCCATGGCCTATTTTTAATTCTCTTAGCGGTTACCTATCCCTACCATGTGGCCCTATTTTTGGGGTTTTCCTATCCATTTTTGAGGGATCAATTTCCGGGTCTGGGGCGGCGTCTCCGACTGGGGGCCTATACCCTGACGGCTCTGTGCGGTGGGTTTGTGGCGTTGCATTTGGGTGGTGGGGTGGCCGATCGCAGTTTGAGTCCGATTCACCGGGCGATCAAACTGGCCCCCGTGGTGGATGAGCCGGTGAAAACCTTGGCGGTGCATGTGCGTGACCATACCCCGGTCGATGCCCTGGTGCTTGTACCCCCTTCGGATCGGATGTTTCGGTTCTACAGTCAGCGGTCGGTGGTGGTGAATTTTAAGGGCTTTCCGTTTACGGATGCTGGCATAGTGACTTGGCAGCAACGGATGGAGGATCTATTGGGGGATTTGCCCGCCGGTGTGGAGGGGGTGTTGGACCAGCGGTTTAGCCAGCGGACAGGGGCGGAGTTGGGTGCGATCGCAACTCAATATGGCGCAACCCACATCCTCACGCGCCAAGACTGGCACCCAGATATTCCCGGCACCCTAGTGGAGCAGCAAGGGGACTGGGTGCTATGGGCTATGGCTTCCCCTTAGGGGTAATCTCCCACCTGAGGCTAAGTTAAGGGAAATGGGGATTAATCCAGACGACCTCCGGTGAGCATTACCCCTACCTTGACCGTAGCCAATTATTTCAAAGCCAGAATGCCCTGTTCCTTGAGTTTAGGATTGAACTTGATGGGCATTTGAGCACCCCGCGCTTCGACTTTCGCCTTCACCTCCACCTCCACCCGCCGGGCCACCTGCTTCAGGAGTTTATTCACGTCCGTGGGGTCAGCATCGGCGATTTCCTGCCGTTCCGCCTCAGTCATGAACGTTTTAGCATCAATCGGCTTCTCCCAGGCCAGTTGGGCATCACTATTGCCAGCGGGAACGGCTCCATTCTCCGCCAGCCAACCCTGCCGAATGTCATCCAGCAGGGTGCGGCTGGGGCGCTCCACCGTGTAGACCTTGACCCAGTGGCATTGCTCTGGACAGCGCACCAAATGCTGGAGTAAGCCCACGTTCACATTGCGCGAAAAGCCGACATATTGAAGGGTTTGGGCCTGATCAAAAATGGCATAAATTCCAACTTTACCGTCTAAGTCCGACGGCAATGCACCATCTACCAGATAGGGCTGCATGTCTAGGCTAGCCAGGGTGGGAATTGATTCTGCCATGGTTGATTGAAGCGGGGATGTGAATGACGTTCCCCATCGTAGTGCGGTCGCTCCCAGGATGCGGATTCTTTCCAATAAACTCAACGATTGCCCATGGCCATCGCCAAAAGCCTGAAATAGCCATATCTATGGGCGCATTCATCGATCGGTTGCCAGCAGAAACACTATAGTTAAGGAAAATGTCTCCTTGCTGTGCTGCCATGAGTACCCCCAAAGACACGACTAATAAAATCATTTTTGTCCTCCTCATTGCCTTTATTGGGTGGCAACTGTTGCGGGTCGGTTTGATTGTAGGGGTGGCCAATGGCTGGATTTAGGTCAGGAGCCCATGCTGATTGACCTAGGCCGGGTCTGCCTGCGCGGTGACAAAGGATAGAATATCGCGCACGACACCGCTAGCACCTCGGCTATTGGGCGTCAGAATGTCTCCCTTGAGGGCATTTTTATCCTTGAGCTGCTGCAGCGATTTGGTCAGCGCATGGTTGGAATAACCAATGATGGAGACGATCAGATCACAATCAGCGAGTTTCTGTTTGAGCTGTTTTTGAGAGGTGCTGGCGTCTCGATGGGGTGGAATCTCTACCGGTTTATGGATCAGGCCATGGTCCGTGTGCAAGATCTCGACGACGACGCGCCTGGTGGCGTCATGGCCCCCCACAAAGGCCAGTTTCCAATTGGCTAAATTAATCGTTGGGAGAACTTCTGGGTGGGGGATGGGGACCGCCGAGGCGTTGTAGGTTTTAGCCAAATCGGACTGGCAGCTGGCCAGGGCCGAGGCGTGGTTAGCCAGATCTGCCCTCAAGGCTTGAATTTCGCCATCGTTGTCAGCGACCAACTCACCTAACTCTTGCCACAGTTCGCTGAACTGCTGTTTAGATGCATCCAATGCTTGTTGCAGTTCGTTACATTGGCGGATGGCCTGCTCTAGTTGCTGGGTGAGGTTGGCTTCATTTTCTTGGGAGAGGGCCAAGGCTTGGCGGAGTTGGAGTAAGCGTCGGTAGTCTTTGCGGCTGACCCCATCCCAAACTTGGAGACACCAATTGCCAACCAGCCTAATCGGCTTTTGGATGGGTTGGATGACGTTTTTTGCCTTTTTCATGGCCAGCGGTCTCCTTTCGCCTACCTCTACACCTTGCAAATAACGCTAGCGCACCTGAGTGGTAGTTAGATCACGGGCATTAATATTCTTTGGATTAACTGTTTCGATGCTTCAGCGTAGAAACCGGTGGTTTCAACCTAGAAACCACCGGTTTCAACTTGGACGTGGTTTAGAATGCTGATTGCTGTGTTAGACGGTAATCTATGCCCGCTCCCCACATTCCGACTGTTGCTTGGACCTGGCCCATTGGCGCGAAATGGGAAACGCCTTACATTGTGCGCTACGCCAGCAATTTAGATGATGGTCCGGAGCATGGCATTCCTCTCGGGGGATTGGGGGCTGGCTGTATTGGTCGAGCCCCTAATGGCACCTTTAACCTGTGGCATTTGGACGGTGGTGAACACACGTTTGATCAGTTTCCCGCCTGTCAGTTTGCGGTTTATGAGGCCACGGCGGGGGAGTCCCAGACCTATGCCATGGCTACCGCCGGGGATGGGTTAGGTAGCTGGGAATGGTATCCGGCGGGGGAAGGGGGGAAGGGGGGTACCTATCAAGCCCTCTATCCCCGCAGCTGGTATTGCTACCAAGATATCTTCAAGGCTCAGCTCACCTGTGAGCAGTTTTCGCCCATCTGGCCAGATAACTATCAAGAGAGCAGCTATCCGGTGGCGGTGTTTGTGTGGACGGCCCATAACCCCACGGAGCAGCCCATCACCCTGAGTATTTTGCTGAGCTGGCAGAACATGGTGGGCTGGTTTACCAATGCTGAGGCGTCGCCAGAAATCCAGCAGCGGGAGGATGGTAGTCCGTTCTATGACTATGTTCCGCCTTTGCGGCAGAGTGCGGGGAATTTTAATCGGTTGGTGACTAGTGAAACGGCTACGGGCATTGTGATGGATGGTGCCTGGACAGGCAGTCCTGGGGAAGGGGATGGGCAGTTTTGTATTGCTGCTTCGGGCGGGGTGACTTATCACACGCGATGGAACCCGGCTGGGGATGGGGCGGATCTGTGGGCTGGGTTTGCGGCGGACGGGACCTTAGGAAATGTTGCTGATACAACGTCTGTAACGGCAGATAGTCAGGCGGGGGGTGCGATCGCAACCAAAATCACCCTCGCCCCCGGCGAAACCCAAGAAATCCCCTTCGTCCTCAGCTGGGATTTACCCGTGACGGAGTTTGCCACGGGTAAATCGGCCTATCGGCGCTATACGGACTTTTGCGGGCGCAGTGGCCGCAATGCCTGGCAACTGGCCCAGACAGCCCTCGCTCACTATGCCACCTGGCAACAAAAAATAATCGACTGGCAGCAGCCCATCCTAGCCCGACCCGATCTACCCGACTGGTTCAAAATGGCCCTGTTCAACGAGCTGTACGACATGGCCAGTGGCGGTACCCTATGGTCTGCCGCTAGCGATGACGACCCCGTGGGGCAGTTTGGCATTCTAGAATGCATTGACTATCGCTGGTACGAAAGCCTGGATGTGCGCCTATACGGTGGTTTCTCCACCCTGATGCTGTGGCCAGAGCTAGAAAAATCCATCATGCGCGCCTTTGCCCGAGCGATTCCCACGGCAGATGCCAAAAAACGCATCATCGGCTATTACTACACCGTGGGGGCAGGGGAACACCTCGCCCCGAGGAAAATCAAAGGGGCCACCCCCCACGATCTCGGTGCCCCCAATGAGAATCCCTGGGTGGCCACCAACTACACCAGCTACCAAGACTGTAACCAGTGGAAGGATCTACCCAGCGATTTTGTCCTCCAGGTTTATCGCGCCTTTCTACTCACCGGCGGTGATGACATTGCGTTTCTAGCCGACTGCTGGCCCGCCGTCACAGAGACTATTCAATATCTCAAGCTGTTTGACCTGGACGGAGACGGGGTCCCCGAAAATGGCGGTGCCCCGGACCAAACCTTTGACGACTGGCAGCTCAAGGGACTCAGTGCCTACTGCGGTGGTCTGTGGCTAGCGGCCCTAGAGGCGGCCATTAAAATGGGCGACATTTTGCAGCAGCACCAGAAAATTTCCGGTAGTTTTGCCATTGTGAAATCCCAGTATCAACGCTGGATTAAGCAGGGCAAAATTGTCTATCAAAACAAGCTATGGACCGGCAGTTTCTACCGTCTAGACTCAGAAAGTAACTCCGATGTGGTGATGGCGGATCAGCTGTGCGGTCAGTTTTGTGCCCGCCTGATGGATCTGCCGGACATTGTGGATCCGGAATACATCGACATTGCCCTCGACACCATCTATGATGCCTGCTTCGTAAAATTCAACCAGTATGCCGCTGACCATGTCGCCCCCCAGAACCAAAAATTTGCAGGGGCCCAGACCGGCTTTTTCAGTGCTGCCCAGTTGGGTCTGGCCATCGGTGCGGCCAATGGCGTAAAGCCCGATGGTTCTCCCCAGAACCCCGATGACACCCACCAGCTAGAAGTTTGGACAGGCATTAACTTTGGCCTAGCCGCCTTCTTCGCCCAGATGGGCAAGCGGGCAGAAGCCATGGCCATTACCGAAGCTGTGGTGCGGCAGATTTACGAGCATGGTCTACAGTTCCGCACCCCCGAGGCGATTACGGCCGTTGGCACCTTCCGGGCCTGCCATTACCTGCGACCCATGGCCATTTGGGGGTTATATCAAGAACTCTAAACAGATTAATAGTACAAAAGAACTAAAATAAAAACATAAAACTAGTTTATTTGTACTATATTTGTGTTTAGAGTTCTTGAAATGTGATCTCCTGATAGTGCCCATAAAGCTTAGAAAAGCTTAGGGAGTATTTTATTCAGGTTTCAAGGAATGTACTATCAGCAGTCCCCACAACTGGACAATGACAAGTTTCTGTTTTGCTTCTGCCCCGTTCTCAAGCGGCTAAATCAGGTGGGTCAAGGGTTTTAGACATCTCAGTTTTATTAGCCAGTAATTTAGTCAAAAGTAGAGTGGGTCTA
>NZ_JAYGIG010000157.1:0-20814 GCF_034932105.1 Leptothoe sp. PORK10 BA2
CGCCGAATCGACGCTTAAACTTTGAATTGCTAAGGGTTTGGGTGGCTTCGTAGTTCATCTGCCTAGGTGTAAAGCAATGAACCAAAACCTAAAAATCTACCATAGAAACTATTATGCAAGAGGTCTACTAAGTCCAAAGTGTCAATTAAGAGTACGCCGCGACCATGATGCTGAGTCAGGTCGGCAACGGTGTCCACAATGCCCCGTGATTGACCACAAAGCCCGTTACCAAAGGCATTGTCGATCATCGACTGTCGTAGCTGGGATGGTTGATTAGGGTTATAAGCGGTTTGTGTGGCAAACGTACCGGCAACAAAACCGTAGGACATAAACGACATATAGGCCGTTGACAGCGACAGCGTACTACACAGCACCAGTCCCACCCAGGCGGTATCGGTTTGTATCAGCTCATCGTATAGGTCGCCCAAAATTGTACTTTTACCGCACCCAGCCGGGGCGATTATCGGGATAATCCGTTGCTGGCCTGCGAGGCTACGTGCGATCGCAGGCAAATACTTTTTGCGCACAACCGATCTTGGAATACGCTCCAGAATTCTAGGTGTCAGGGCTTCGCGGGCAGCAGCGGCATTGGTCTGGATAGCGGTGAGGAGGGACGGGGGAGGGAAGGATGAGGGCGAAAGGCGAAAGGATGAACCGGCCCCCCCTTCATCCTTTCGAACAACGTCTTCCCACTCAAGCCCTAGCGCCTGACAGATCTCCTGAAAGATGATGCGATCGACCGGCTTGCCATTGAAGAATTTATTGATAGTAGACCAGGAGGCGATGTGGCGTTCTTCGGCGAGGGCTTTTTGAGTCAGGCTATTGCGCACCAGAGCCTGTCTGGCCTCGCGTTGCCCCGATTCAGATAGCTGTAGCGATCGCTGACTCATATACAAATCATATACTCCCTCATATAAGCCATATCCGTACTCAAATAGTGCGTTGCGATGCTGGATTTATAGCAACCGTGAGGGTAACGGGTATGTTTTACGCGAATCATCTCAATGCTGCCTGGCAGTTGGTGCAGCGCAAAAGTAAAGCGGCGGGTGTGGATGGCATCACTGTGGACATGTTTGCGGGTATTGCCCCGGAGCAGCTACGGCAGATGCAAAAGCAGCTGTGGCGGGAGTGCTATGAGGCCAGCCCCGCCAAGGGGTTTTTGATTCCTAAAAAGAGTGGGGGGCACCGCATGATCGGGATTTCGACCGTACGCGATCGCATCCTCCAGCGCTTTCTGTTGCAGCAGGTATATCCCGACTTAGAGGCCACCTTTAGCGAGGGGTGCTATGCCTATCGACCAGGCTACTCAATCTATCTTGCGATTGATCAGGTGATGGAGCGTTACCGCCACCAGCCTGCCTGGGTGGTCAAGGCCGATATTCAGAAGTTTTTTGACCATCTGTCTTGGTCGCTGCTGTTGTCGCAGTTAGAGCAGCTCGACATAGAGCCATTAGTGGTGCGGTTGGTCGATGCTGGGGTACGAGGGCCAGGGGGCCAATCTTTATTTCCGAGCCTATGCCAGTTTACTCAAAGGCAAGTTTGAGTTTGAAAAGCGTACCCGCCGTCCGCCCACTGACCCCATTAATAGTTTGCTGAGCCTGGGCTATACGCTGCTCTCACAGCACCTGCACTCGATGGTCGAAACGGCGGGGCTGCATACCCACTTTGGCAATTTACACAAACCGCAGAAAAATCGGCCCTCGCTGGTCTGCGATCTGGTCGAAGAATTTCGGGCTCCGGTAGTGGACTCATTTGTGGCTTATCTGATTAACTCCAACATTTTTACCCAGGAAGACTTTACGCCCCCAGACGATCGCGGTGGTGTTTACTTGCAGCCCGATGCCCTCAAGAAATTTCTCAAGCATTGGGAAGAACGGCTAAATAAGCGCATCAAGCATCCAGCCACGGGGCATACCGTTAACTATCGGCGCTGCTTTGAATTACAGGTTTGGGAGTATGTGTCTTGCCTGATGGAAGAGCAAGAGACTTATCGGGCAATGCATTGGGAGAACTAAACAGGGGGAAATCTCGTGTTTTATCTAATCTGCTACGACGTTGTGAAAGATAAGCGCCGCACCAAAGTGGCTCACCTGCTAGAGGGCTATGGGTTACGCGTCCAGAAGTCGGTTTTTGAGTGCATGTTGACGGAAAAGCAGCACGAGATGCTGGTCTGCAAGCTCAACAAGTATCTCAAGCCAGACGAAGATCAGCTGCGTTTTTACCCGATGTCAGGCCACACCCGTCGCAAGGTGGTCATCTTAGGGCTCCAGCCTGAGCGTGAAATTGATGACGATGCCTTCATCGTGTAGTGCCTGATTTCTTGATTTTTTACCCATTTGGAGAGAACACTATGTCTAACCAAGGATTTGTCATGAGTCATCGCGAACTCAAGCTCTATCAAACGGCTTTTGAGAGTGCGATGCGAGTCTTTGAGGTAGCTCAAGCCTTACCTGCAAAAGAGCGCCCCCTGCTGGGTGATCAAATTATCCGCTCGTCGCGATCGGTGTGTGCCAATCTGGCCGAAGCTTGGCAAAAGCGTCGCTATAAGGGGGCATTTGTAGCCAAGCTCAACGAGGTTGAGGCTGAGGCAGCAGAAACCCAAACCTGGTTAGAATTTGCCATTGTCTGTGACTATCTCGATGCGGAAGTGGGACAGGAGCTGTTTGGCAAATATACCGAAATTATCGCAGGAGCAGCTCGGTTGATTGATCATGCCGATGCCTGGGTGACATCATGAGCCATCGCAGTCGGAAACATAAACAGCAATTTGACTGTGGTCATCGGGGGTTTGGGCAGTATTGCCATCGCTGTGCTGATGTAGAGCGGCTGCGCCAGGCTAAACGAGTTGCCAGAAAAGCGGCCAAGCGGCAGCGGCAGGCACCTTTTGAGAAGGATTTGATTAATTTGCGGGGCTTGCCCCAACCCATTGTGAAAAAGGCCCGGGCGGTATTAGCCGCCCTCAGCGAAGGGACACACTACTGGCAGCTAGGGGGTAAGCGATTGCATTCCTGGCGGGAGGTGATCAGAATTCCGATCACACGTCGCTATCGCTTGCTCTGTCAGAACGGTGGGAATCGGGTTAATCCGGTCAAAGTGGTGTCCCATGAGGCTTACAATACGTTGGTTCGAAAGCCATGCCGGTTGAAACAATGATGGATATGCTGATGAGCTGTTGGGGTCAGGTAATCTCTGAAAGCTGCATTCTTACGTCACCCCCAGCAGCCCGCTTACTGGACAAGGGTTTCAGCCGTTTTCCACAGGGTGTTGTTAGGAATAATTCGCATTTGCTGGGGGTGATCATTGCCCCCGAAAGAAATAGGGGTTTAGAATGTAGATGTGGAGCAGCTTTTAGGAGCTGGGCCTCAAAACTTCCTCGGAAGTTGAATTAATGGAAACCCATTGCACGTGCTGCAAACGGCATCATCATCATTAGAAGAGTCTCAAAACTTCCTCGGAAGTTGAATTAATGGAAACCTGCTTCTTTGCGTATGAGTTCTGGTACACCGAAGCGTTCGTCTCAAAACTTCCTCGGAAGTTGAATTAATGGAAACATCATCGATCGCATTATAGGCCTCCGGTTTAACATCTCAAAACTTCCTCGGAAGTTGAATTAATGGAAACCCTCTGGGTGGTAACTCGATAGGTACGACCGGTCTCAAAACTTCCTCGGAAGTTGAATTAATGGAAACGTCGAGGAAGTCCACGGGCTCGCGGCTGTAGTCGGCTCAAAACTTCCTCGGAAGTTGAATTAATGGAAACTGTATACGTCAAAATCGCACTTGTAGTCATCCGGGTCTCAAAACTTCCTCGGAAGTTGAATTAATGGAAACATGTCATCCGCCATTGCCCCTCTTTTTTTTGAAGATCCTCAAAACTTCCTCGGAAGTTGAATTAATGGAAACCTTTTTGGCCATTGCAGGCACTCCAGTGAATCTGGACTCAAAACTTCCTCGGAAGTTGAATTAATGGAAACGACAGCAATTACGCTGCCGTCTTGATACTTTACAAATACTCAAAACTTCCTCGGAAGTTGAATTAATGGAAACCCCCACGACCACCTTCCGAGTGGGAGTTGGAGGTGGCCTCAAAACTTCCTCGGAAGTTGAATTAATGGAAACTCCATTGACCGTTATATGAGACGTCAAAGGCGTCATCTCAAAACTTCCTCGGAAGTTGAATTAATGGAAACGATTCCAACGTCTTGCGTGGACTCGACGACTGCTGTCCTCAAAACTTCCTCGGAAGTTGAATTAATGGAAACGGTTCTTCCCCGACCATAACAAGTCTAAGTTCTTCAACTCAAAACTTCCTCGGAAGTTGAATTAATGGAAACTAGTCGGTTTTGTTTTAGTCGGTTTTGTTTTAGCTCAAAACTTCCTCGGAAGTTGAATTAATGGAAACTTATAAAGTCCTTCGTCCGTGATGGACATCTCAACTCAAAACTTCCTCGGAAGTTGAATTAATGGAAACCCGTTTTGGTCTACGATGTCAGACCACATTGAATGACTCTCAAAACTTCCTCAGAAGTTGAATTAATGGAAACGCATCGAAAGGATGAAGGCGAAAGGATAAAGGATAAAGTATTTTCAATCAGACAGATTTGTGACTAATAGAAATCCTCCAACTTTCGCCTTTATCCTTACGCCTTTCGCCTTCCAAACAGGATGAAACATTGGACGTTAGACAAATTCTCGACCAGTAGAAATCCCCTAACTTTCGCCTTTATCCTTACGCCTTTCAAGCAGGATAAAGTATCTGAAATCAGAAAAATCTGTTGCTAACAGAAATCCTCTAACTTTCGCCTTCCGCCTTTCGCCTTCCGCCCTTCGCCCTTCGCCTTTCACACTACATTTATCCGCACTGACTCTGAAGCCAATCCCCATAGGCAACATGATCAGCACTAGCAATTCCCTGTTGCACCACCGTAAGGACCGTAGCAACATCACCTGCTAATAATGCAGCCACCGACAAATCTAAACCCGGAAACAAACGACTGTGAATAATGCCTTGAGCATCGGGTGACAGCAATATATACTCTCCAGCCTCTAACTGAAACCAGCTTAGCCGTTGATCAATCACCTGCCAAATAATGTACTCCCGCACCCCATTTCGTCTATAGACAGTCTTTTTCTCATGGAGATCATAGGCAGCACTGCTACTGGCAATTTCGACAATTAACTCTGGGGCACCTTCAACATAGTCATCCTCACTAATGGACGACTGGCCGCCGTAAGCGGTCTTAATTCTTAGAAGGGCATCGGGCTGTGGTTCATTATCAAGATCCAGACGTACAGTAGGATTATCAGCAGCTTCGAGACCGGGAGTCAGTGCCGCATACACCCCGAGCCAGGTCATGATGTCACTGTGGGGTTTGCCATGTTTTCGGTATCGCAGAGCAGCAGGCACGTAGACAACTCCTTCAATTAACTCCGCCTTTTTAAGCTGGGACATGGCAGCATACCGCCGTTCAAATTCATCACGGCTGAGGTGATCGCCATTTTCAAGGATAGGTATAACCGGTGGACGAGTGGATACCACGGCGAAGGATTTCAGTAGACTTTCTTTCTTTTATTGTAGTTGAGAGCGCAAGGGCGTGCGTATTCACCTGCCTGCGGCATCCTTTTTGCAGCCACCACCCGCTTGGCGCTTGCGACCCAGCCGTTCGGTTTGAGACTGTTTAGCGGCGGCCATGCGTTGCCACAGCTCCCACAGCACGGTAGACCCTAAACCAATCATCCGTTTGCCTTGCTGAGGACGCTCCTCTTCCGCCTGAGTCAAGGGACCTGTTAGCCAGGTAATTATGACTAGAAAACCTGACCAATATCCCTTCAGAACAAGGGATTTAGAATTCATGCTGATCGCTTTACTCAGACAGGTCAATTTTCAGGGTCTACAGTGCCCCCTATGCTGATACTGCCAACTAAACCCCTAAGAGATAGGGATTTAACCTCCACCCATAGCCTATCTCCGAGTTACAAAAGCCTTAAGCATCAGCAAAATATGAATATTCAACTGGTAAAAAAAATTAAGTAATATTTCTATATCAGCATAGAATCATCATTAGTTAAGTATCTCTTTTAATATATGAGCTATCAGGACTGTTAACGGTTCTCCAAGCTATAAAGTTGTAGTTTCGAGAGCCCAGCATCACATCTACCGATTGTTGAAGCTAAAGAGAGAGACTTTGGCGTAGCGCTATCCTGGACAGCCAGGAAAGATAAACAGCGCGGTAAAAGTATGGATTGTTATAAAACCGATACTTTTACTAATGCGTGTATAGCGGTTTCAACTCTAATAGAGTACATCAGACTCTTCTACTGATAGAGTTTCAGATTTTGAACCGCACCTCACGGGATGCAAAAACGCTATATCCCATTCAACAAATTCCTCAAAAGACGTCAAATAGTCAAGGAATACAGAAAATGGATAAACAACTATTTGAACGATTAGCTGGCATTATTGACGGCACTAATGAACAACTAGCTCACACAACAGTTATTAACCACCAGCTCTTACAGCGCATTGAAAACTTGACCAATGAGCTTCAGGAGCTAAAGAGCAGAGCTACTGTGAAAACTTGGTACAGCACATCAGAAGTGATTCATGCCCAGTTGTTACCAGTTTACTCCCACCGCGACAACCTGACTAGAGCGGCCCGAGAAGGTCGCGTATTTCTACCTGGCAAAGAAGTCATTAAACCTGAAGGCTCTCGCGAATGGCTCTTCAAAGTTGGAGCAATCATCAAGCGCTGGGAACGAGAGGGGCTGCGGGCAGGTTAGATTCACTCATAACCTGTTTAATCGCTTGCTTTCCCCTGGCAATGTCAATCCAGCGCTGATATATCTTCAAGTGAACGTCAGGCGTATGGCCCATCAATTGAGCTGAAACTGTTTCAGGCACTCTGAATAACACTGTTGAGCGGATGGCCCAAGCATGGCGCAAATCATAGGGAGGGAATGGCATTTGATATCTACGAAACTGAGTATTAATTTTTCGACCTAGATTTCCCTTCTCATAGGAGTATTCGGCATTTACGTTAGGCCTGCAAACCGTAGTCAGGTGCCACCGCTCCACCCATTCTGGATAAAAGGCTTGATAAACAAGACGGGGACCCGTTTTTCCCTTAAGAATCTGTAAGCCTTCATCTGTAAACTCGCAAAAGAAAACCTCATGGGGACGAATACCATAGGCAGCCATCATCCCATAAACCCACTGCCAGTTTCGATTTGGAATTTGCTCTCTCCACTGAGCAATTAATTCGTCAGAGGGCAGGTCTCGTTCTTTTACTTTGCTAGGTCCATAATTGCCCTGATACTTCAGCAGGTCCACATCAATTCCTGCAAAATTTGCCAGGGCCTGCAACCTTTGACAAGTCTGCTGACGTGTCCTCGAATTTTCCGGCTTACTTAAACATTCATCCCGTAGAATGTCAGCTGTTAAGGCTGACGTTCGCGGCAACTGCTTGAAAACCTTGTGCCAGTTCTCCTGCCAGGTACGGTTTTCAAGCTGATTTCTTTGCCGATAGTCCTTCTCAAATCGCTTGACCACCTCTGTACACTGCTTAGACTTTTCCGTCCTGGCGGTAGCGTAATCCTCCCATTTGAATGTGCCATCCAGCAGCTTCCCACCCAGCGTAATGGCCATGCCCTCAGCTTTTCGGCGTCCCTGCTGATTGTCCGGCAAGCCAGTAGATATCTGCTGCTGGTGATGGTTACGCTTATTGCTAGTCGGTTTAGGAGGCAGTGTGGCCTGTAAAATCAAACGCGCTCCCCGTTTCTGCACAGATACGGAAATAGCATTGGCTTTTAGCCGTTCATTTACTGCCTGCAGACTGCAATCCTTAGGTGCCATTCACATTAAAATTCACATTAAATGTTCGTCTGTAATTGTCTGTAATCATCTGTTTGCCGTCAAGTGAAAAACCTGCTATAGTTGCGTTCGAGCCATTGGAAACACTGGCAATACAGGCTGCGGATGTAGTTCAGTGGTAGAACGTCAGCTTCCCAAGCTGAATGTCGTGGGTTCGAGTCCCATCATCCGCTTTAAAACGAAAGCCCCTGAAATCAAATGATTTCAGGGGCTTTCAGCTTTTGAGTCTTCGTTTTTTATGGCCTTAAAATACATACTTTAGGACATGCGTTGGGTCATTTTGGGTCAATTTAGGCCCATTATTGGGGTAAGTTTGGGGTAAAGATGGGGTAAATTGGGGTAAGAATTTACCCCAATTTTGAGGGTTTTGCTATGGCTGCAACTCGGACAAAGCCAAAGGCTTCCAAAGGTACTGTATGTATCAAAACCTCTAATGATCGTCTGCAGTTGGTCTTTAGCCACGGGGGTAAACGATATTATTTGAGTCTGGGTTTACCAGATACGAAGCTCAATCGACGCGCTGCGGAAGCAAAGGCAAAGCTAATTGAAGCAGATATTGCTTTTGAGAAGTTCGACCCTACTCTGGTGAAGTACCGTGCTGAGCCAGCAGTGGAAGCAATTCCAGAAGAAGAAGAGGTAGACTTACTCACTCTCTGGACAAAGTTTGTGGAGTTTAAGCGGCCCCAGTGTTCGCCGAACACCATGCGGCAAACCTATGGTCCCTATACCAACCATGTAAAACGGTTTCCTACCCATGAGTTGGCCAAGGCGAATGAGATTCGCGATTATATTTTGCTAAACCTGCCACTGGATGCGGGGAAGCGATTGATCACTCGCCTGGCTGCCTGTTGTGAATGGGCCGTGGACTCAAAACAGATTGATGATAATCCTTTTCAGGGAATGGCATCCAAAATAAAAATGCCTAAGGCTACTGCAAAAAAAGGGCTGAATGATATCAATCCTTTCTCATTGTTGGAGCGTGATGCCATCATTAAGGCTATTGAGGCGGATCAATTTTGCCCAGCTACCTCAAGTCGCAAACATAGTTACTATGGGCTGTTTATTAAATTTCTCTTTGCGACTGGATGCCGTCCATCGGAAGCGGTGGCGCTTACCTGGCAAAATGTGACAGCAGACTGTAAGCAAGTGACTTTTGCCCAGGCACTGATTGATACTGATGCTGGAAAAGAGATCCGATTGGGTCTAAAGACTCAGGAACAACGGTCATTTCCATGTAATCGGTCTTTGGAAAAACTGTTAAAGGCGCTTAAGTCTCAGGAGAGTTTATCGAGGGCTTTGGTATTTCCGTCACCTGCTGGAAAAATGATCGATACGAACAATTTTAGAAATCGAGTATGGAAAAAGGTATTGGATGGCCTTGGGATTAAGTATCGTAAGCTTTACCAGACTCGTCATACATTTATTACTCATGCACTAGAGGCTGGCATGGATGCAAAAGATGTGGCTCGGCTGGTGGGTAATTCTCCAGAGATAATCTATAGACATTATGCAGGGAAGAAACGGAAACTAGAAGTCCCTGAATTTTGAAATGCTCCTGATGGAATGGTTCCGTTGCAAAAAAGCGATCCCTTTTGTAATCGCAGAATAAGCTGATGCGTCATCGAATCGCCCCTACCCGTTCCCTATGACTTCTTCAGAGCCATTGAAGTGGCGTCATTTCAAACCTGAGATCATCCTGCTGAACGTCCGCTGGTATCTCCGCTATAGCTTGATTTATCGGGATTTTGAGGAAATGAAGATCGACTTTCAGACCAGAAATCGACCAGCACTGCCGCCCGTATCTCAAGCCCAACCATGATGCATGGAGGGTGGAAAATCACTATATCAAAATCAAAAGCGTGTGGAAGTACCTCTATCGAGCCGTCGGATCTGAAAGCAATACCCTGGACTTTATGCTCAAGGCCAAGCAGGATGCCAAGGCTGCTAAACGCTTTCTCAAGAAAGTTCTCAATGCACCTCACACCGTAGACCCTAGAGTCATCACCATTGATCAGAATGCGGCCTATCCGCCTGCGATCGAGGAGTTAAAGAAAGACAAAGCCTTACTTGAGACGACAGAAACCAGACAAATAAAATACTTGAATAATGTAGAGCAGGACCACCAATTTATAAAACGAAAATTCAAGCCAGGCCTAGGATTCGGCTCATTCAACACAGCTAGACCTACACTTAAAGGATATGAGGCCATGAACATGATTCGAAAAAGACAGATCGCTGGGATAGGCAAAGGAGATATCATAGGAAAGCTCTCTTTCATCAACGAAATCTTTGGAGAAGTTGTATAACAAGAGTGAGATCGACAGGGATCTTCTCTCTTTATGAGCTTTTGGCAACGCAACCACGTTATCCGTATCATTTTTATTAACCAGTTGATCGGTTTCTTTGCTCGATCTCAACTTCAAGTCCATTCTCATTGGTTGAGCTATAATTCATGCGCTCGGGAAGGTTTTGTAAGGGGCACTACTCTTACGAAGCCTCTTGCTATGGGAGTTCTGGCCTAGCTCTATGCCTGTACTGATTGATCAAGGGTTTCCTAAGGCGGTTTCGGCGCTGTCGGCCAATGAGGCGAAGCGGGTATGGACATTTTTGACCCAGTTTCTTGAAAATCCGGCCCATCCGGGTTTGAGTCTGGAGCGGGTCAATAAAACGAAAAATCAGAACCTTTGGTCGGCGCGGATTTCCCAGGCGCTAAGGGCCATTATTTATAAGGATGGTGAAACTTGGACCGTGCTTCATGCAGACCATCATGATGATGCCTATCACTGGGCTGAGACGAAGCAGATTGCACGGCATTCTAAGACGGGAGCCTTGCAGATTGTGGCGCTGCCGGAGGTGGTGGAGCAGCAAGTGCAGGGCTTTGGCGGAGCAACGGATACGCTACCAGGGCTGTTTGATACCCATGGGGATGCGTACTTAGTCAGTTTGGGGGTGCCGGAAAACTGGCTGCCAACGTTGCGGAAGGTGCGCAGTGAGGATGTGCTACTCAATATTGTGATCGATCTGCCGGAGGATCTGGGGAACCGCTTGCTAAATTTGGCGGCGGGGGAATTGGTAACGCCACCCATACCGTTACCGCTGGGACAGGAGCTGGCCGAGGTGCCAGATGTGCAGCGTCGTTTCTATGTGTTGAATGACAACGAGGATTTGCTGCGGATGCTGGAGGCACCGCTGGATACGTGGATTGCGTTTCTGCATTCGTCGCAGCGGGATCTGGCAACGGGTGATTTTTCGGGACCCGTGAAGATTACGGGCGGTGCTGGAACAGGTAAGACCGTGGTGGCAATGCATCGGGCGCGGTACCTGGCACGGCAGGGAAAACGGGTGTTGCTAACGAGCTATGTGAAAACTCTCTGCGAAAACATTGAACGTAATCTCAAACTGCTGTGTACGGCCGAAGAGCTGGCGTTGATTACAGTCAGTACCGTTCATAAACAGGCGCTGAAACTAGCGACGGATAAGGGACAACAATTAGAACCGGTGGACCGCTCTCATCTGGAGGCTTTAATCGAACAGGCCCATTTTCCAAGCTGTCCGTTGGATCCGACGATGCTGCTGACGGAATGGGAAACGATTATTCAGGACCAGGGGATTACGGCCTGGGAGGACTATAAAAAGGCGAATAGGTCAGGGCGGGGGTTTCCGCTGTCGGCCAAGGGGCGGGAGCAGATTTGGCCAATTTTTGAGCGGGTGCAGAAGACGCTGCAGGCGGAAGGAAAAGCGGATTGGTCGAGCATCTGTAAGCAGGCGCGGGACTTTGTGGCGTCTGGGGTGGTGGAAAGTCCGTTTGATGCGGTAGTGGTGGATGAACTGCAGGACCTGCGGCCCCAGGAGATCAGGCTACTGGTGGCATTGGCGGGGGATGGCCCCAATACGCTCACCCTGGCGGGGGATGGGGGCCAGCGGATCTATGGCAGTCGGATTAGTTTGAAGGGGTTGGGGGTGAATGTGCAGGGGCGATCGCAAATCCTACGCATCAACTACCGCACCACCGAGGAAATTCGTCAGTTTGCCGATCGGCTGCTGGGGGCCAAGGGGGATGACCTGAATGGCGGTACTGAAAAACGCAAGGGTACCGTAAGTCTGCTTAAGGGACCCAAGCCGACGCTCCATGCTGCGAAAACCCAGGCCCAGCAGTGGAAATATGTGAGTGCTGAAATTAAGCGCATGCGTAAAGAGGGGCTAAACCTAGAGGAAATTGCTATTTTTAGTCGCCTGAATAATTCACTGCCGTTGATTCAGGAAGCATTACAACGAAATCGGGTGAAAAGTCAGTTAATTCGGCGAGAGGGGGCGATGGGTGCCGGTGTGCATGTGGGCACCCTACACCGAGCCAAGGGCTTGGAGTTTAAGGCGGTTTTTGTGGTGAATGTTACCGATGAGCAGGTGCCATTGCGATCGCAACTCCAGAACATCCAAGATCAGCAACTGCGGGCTGATCTGCTAACACGGGAAAAGCACCTGCTGTATGTGGGCCTGACGCGGGCCAGAGATGAAGCGATTCTGACCTGGGTTGGCTACCCCAGCCGATTTATCGAAGATATTTTGACGGATTCGGAACTAGAAGCCCTGGAAGAACAAGCGGAGGACTAAGGGGAATGCCGATGACATCGACTGTGGCAGAAATGCTCACGCCCGGACAGTTAGTGCGGGTGCGATCGCGACAATACTTGGTCGAAGAGGTCATAGCCCCCCAGGATGCCGAGGGTGATACCCAGGTGTGTCTGGCCTGTGTAGATGACGATGCCCAGGGGGAAAAGCTAGCAATTTTCTGGGAACGGGAAATTGACGCCAAGCCGATCCAGTCGGCCACCTGGGACGCAGTAGTCAGCCGTGGGTTCGATAATCCCCGTTATTTTTCTGCCTATTTCCACACCCTGCGGTGGAATTGTGTCACATCCACGGACCCACGCCTATTTCAAGCGCCCTACCGGGCAGGTATTGAGGTCAAAACCTATCAACTAGAACCCCTGCGCAAGGCATTGCGGATGCCCAGGGTCAATCTGTTTATTGCCGATGATGTGGGTCTAGGGAAAACCATTGAGGCAGGGCTGATTTTACGGGAAATGCTGCTGCGTCAGAAAATTAAGCGGGTGGTGATTTCCTGTCCGCCATCGGTGGTGCAGCAATGGAAGGATGAAATGGAAAGCCGCTTTGGCTTGACCTTTACCATCTACGACCGGGCATTTGTGGCAGCCCGACGGCGGCAGCGGGGCTATGGCATTAACCCCTGGCAAACCCATAACCGCTTTATCATTTCCCATGCATTACTGCGAAATGAGACCTATGCGGCTCCTCTCCGGGACTGGCTCGGGGACTTTTCGGCGGGGGGCATGTTTATTCTGGATGAGGCTCACAACGCAGCTCCGGCCAGTAGCTCTAAGTATGCGGTGGATTCTCAGCTCACCCGCACGGTACGGGAGCTGGCCCCCCGGTTTGAGCATCGGTTGTTTCTGTCGGCTACGCCCCACAATGGCCATTCCAATAGCTTTGCGGCCCTGTTAGAAATTTTGGACCCCCAGCGGTTTTGTCGAGGGGTGCCGGTGCGCAGTAAAGCACTGCTGGATGCGGTGATGGTGCGGCGACTCAAGCAGGACCTGAGGGAAATTAAAAATGCCGACTTCCCCAAGCGGGAGGTTATTGCAGTTAAGGTTGATAACCTCCCGGAGGATGCGCCAGAGCTGATGCTGTCCAGGCTGCTGCAGGAGTATCGCACCTGTCGAGAAGAGCGGTTGAAGCAGGCCAGCAAATCTTCACGGGCGGCGGCCATGCTGGTGGTGCTGTCATTACAAAAGCGTCTGCTGTCCTCGATTGAAGCCTTTGCCCGGACGTTGAAGGTGCACCGGAAAGCCGTAGAACGGCAGGCAGCAAAAGACCAGGAAAGCAGTCCCCCACCGCCATTAAAAGACATTCAGACCAGGTTGGCTCTGCTACTAGAGGCCCCTGGCAATGACGATGACCGGGCGGACCTGCCAGAAGAAGAAGTTGAACTGGAGGACGATGCCCAAATGGAGGCAGCCACTCGCTCCAGCGGGGCGGTCACGGCACGGGAGTTAGAACTGCTGGAGGAAATGGGCCAGATTGCCAATAAAGCCCGGTACCAGGCCGATGGTCGCATTGGGTATATGAAAACCTGGCTCAAGGAGCATCTATGCCCAGACTTGGGGAAACCGGGAGCCCAGTGGAACCAGCAGCAGGTATTAATTTTCACGGAATACACCGACAGCAAGCGCTATTTGCAGCAGCAGCTAGAGGCCATCATCGAGGGTTCGGACAATGCCGACAACCGCATTGATACATTCCATGGGGGCATGGGAGACGAGCGACGGGAGCTGATTAAAAAAGCGTTTAATGCGGACCCGGCCAAGCACCCGCTACGGATTTTGATCGCGACCGATGCGGCGCGGGAGGGGGTAAACCTGCAGAACTATTGTTCCGAGTTGTTTCACTTTGACGTGCCGTGGAATCCCAGCCGCATGGAGCAGCGCAATGGTCGCATCGATCGGCGTTTACAGAAGGCAGCGGTGGTTCATTGTCACTACTTTGTCTATCCCCAGCGGGCTGAGGACCGGGTGCTGGATGTGCTGGTGCAAAAGACAAAGACCATTCAGCAGGAGCTGGGCAGCTTGTCTCCGGTGGTAGCAAAAAATGTGTCTGCCCTGTTGAAGCAAGGCATTCGGGCCAGTGATGAGACCGCCCTGACAGAAGGCATTGCTACTGCCGATCAGGATGGGGCCTCGGTGACGAAGACCCAAGCCATTCAGGATGAGTTAGAGGCTATCCGCGAACGGCGGGAGTCACTGCTGGATCAGGAAAAGCAGTTACAGACTATTCTAGACAGCTCCTACAAATGGCTCGGGTTTGAAGACCGGCATTTTCGCGATGCCATTTCGGCTTCCCTGGAAGTGCTGGGGGCTAGGTCCCTATCACCCATTTCAGAAAAAGAAGCGCTAGAAAATCCAGACCATGCCCGGTGGGAGATTCCATCTTTGGACGAAAAGCTGGGCACTGACCCCACCTGGGCAGCTACCCTGGATACCCTGCGAGCGCCCCGTCAGCGGCACCAAAAGTTATGGGAATGGCGCAAGGAAGCGCCCATTCGTCCAGTAATTTTTCGAGATTCGGGGACCCTGGATGGGGAGGCGGTGCATTTGCACCTAGAGCAACGGCTGGTGCAGCGGTTGCTGGGGCGGTTTTTAGCCCAAGGGTTTGTCCATGATGATTTGACACGGGCCTGTGTGTGTTTGACGGATACGGCCCTGCCCAGGGTGATTATGCTGGGGCGGCTGTCGCTGTATGGCGATGGGGCGGCGCGACTGCACGATGAGATAGTGCCGGTGGTGGCCCGGTGGAAGGAACCGGAGAGTCGTGATGGGCTGGAGGCGTTGGGGGATGCCACAGTGCGCCAGGTGCTGCAAACCTTGGAAGATTCCCTGGCAAATCCGCGTCTGCGGGAGGTGCCGGAAAATGCTAAGCAGCGGTTGCAAAACAGTGCGCCCCAGGATGTGGCGGACCTACAGGAGCATTTGGACGCCCTAGTGGAACAACTAACGAAGGATGCTACGGCTAAGCTGACGGAACGGGGTGAGCGAGAAGCTAAGGAGATGCGACAGCTGTTGGAAAGTCAGCAAAAGCGCATCCGGCAGCAGCAGCACAAGACTGACCAGGATGCTCAGCAGTTTTCATTGGAATTTGCCACAGCGGAGAAACGTCAGCTGGATGCCGACCGGCGACACTGGGAAAAGCGGCTCAAGGATCTAGAACAGGAAATAGAATTAGAACCCGCCCGCATTGAGCAGGCCTACAAGGTGAAAGCCACGCGGGTAGAGCCGGTGGGGCTGGTGTATTTGTGGCCCGTAACGGGTTGATTTATGGTCAATGTAACGCATGGAAAAAAGGAGATGAGTGATGGTTGCCGCCAAAGAACAGTTTCCCAAGTTAACGCCAGAAGAATATTTCGCATGGGAGGAGCAGCAGCGCGATCGCCACGAATATCTCAACGGCGAAGTCTACGCTATGAGTGGCGGAACCATTAATCATAGTGATATCTCAGGAAATTTCTTGGCATTGCTGAAAGCCCACATGAGAGGGAAGGGCTGTAAGGTACTCAATTCTGATGCGAGGGTCAGCATTTTGAACTCAGCCAATTATGTTTACCCTGACCTCAGCGTCACCTGTGATCAGCGTGACAAGACAACGACCCAGTACGTTACCTATCCCTGCTTAGTCGTTGAAGTATTGTCACCTTCAACCGAGGCTTATGATCGCGGCGATAAGTTTAGAATGTATCGGCGCAATCCGAGTTTGCAGGAGTATTTTTTGGTGGATTCGGAAACGATCGCTATTGAAATCTTTCGGAGAACTGAGCAAGACGCCTGGCAGATTCTGAACTATCAAGCGGGTGATGTTGTTGAGCTAATGTCTGTGAATTTAACCTTTCCCATTGAGGCCATTTACGAAGATATTGTGTTTGAGGCAGGTGCTGTGGAAGAGACTTAAGACTGGTGGGCGGTGCCCACCCTACGGATTGTTATCTATTTTGTAACGCACGCTCCGGACTACTATGGCCTACGACAATGAGCAGTATCAACACAAGGAATGGCTAGGGCTGCTGCAGCCAGAGGGTTTGGTGGTGTCGCCTCCGGCGCTGAGTAAACTGGATGCGTTTGTAGATAAGGAGAAAGCACGGGGGCTACAGCCGTTGTTGCAAAACCTGGTGGAGCAGGGGAGACTGCCAGGGCAAAAACAGGAAAATATTTTAAAGGGTGAACAAACTTGGGTGGAGACGTTTTCAGTCTTTGCGGAAAAGATCTTAGAATGGGAAACGGAGAATCTTACCCAGGCGGAGGATCTGCCGGAGGATCTGGCGGTGGACCTGCCCAACTATGGGGAAACGCTGCGGCCTGACTATGGGGTGAAAGACCCGGATAGTGACGGTTGGCTGTTGTTGGCGAAGACGGTGCCCCTGGGGACAGAGCTGGATAAGGATAGTGGCAATGAGGCGGGCTGGGCTGCCACCCATCAGCAGAAATTTGAACGGTTGCTGAAGGGGGTGCAGGTGCCCATCGGCATTTTGTGGAACGGTGTGCAGTTGCGGTTTGTGTATGCCCCCAGTGGAGAGTCGTCGGGTCATGTGACGTTTCCCATAGAGGCGATGACGGAGGTGCTGGGACGGCCCATCCTAGGAGCGCTGGACATGTTGTTGGGGGCGGAGCGGTTGTTTAATGCGCCGACGGCGAAGACGCTGCCCAAACTGTTGGAAGCGAGTCGGAATTATCAGGCGAATGTTTCGAACCAGCTGGCGGAGCAGGTGTTGGATGCGCTGTGGGAGTTGTTGCGAGGCTTTCAGGCGGCGGATGTGCAGCGGGATGATCGACATGGGGAAGCACCGGCTGGGCAGTTGCGGGAACTGGCAGACAAGGACCCGCAGCATGTGTATGGGGGACTGGTGACGACGTTAATGCGGCTGGTGTTTTTGCTGTATGCGGAAGATCGGGGGATGATGCCCGATGATGCGGTGTATCAGGGGAATTATTCTGTGGCGGGGCTGTATGAGAAGCTGCGGGAGGATGCGGGCCAGTATCCGGACACGATGGATCAGCGGTATGGGGCCTGGGCCTGGCTGCTGAGTTTGTTTCGGTTGGTGTATGACGGTGGGGGTAGCTATGGGGCGTATTTGCCTGCACGCCATGGGCAGTTGTTTGATCCGAAGGAATATCCATTTTTAGAAGGGAGATCCCCCCTGGCCCCCCTTGAGGAAGGGGGGGACAAGATACAGGTCGAGATTCCACGGATTGCGGATGGGGTGGTGTATCGGATACTTCAGAAGCTGTTGATTTTAGAGGGGGAACGGCTGTCTTACCGGGCGTTGGATGTGGAGCAGATTGGCTCGGTGTATGAGGCGACTATGGGGTATGAGGTGAAAGTGGCCGAGGCGCAGTCCATTGCGGTGCGGCCTAAGGATGTGGTGATCAACTTGGAGACCCTGTTGGCAGCGAAGCCTAAGGATCGGGCAAAGGTGCTACAAGAAGAGGGTGAGCTGACTCTAACCAGTAAGGCGACAACAGCGCTGAAAGACGCCAAGACAGTCGATGCGCTGCTGGCAGCGCTGGAGCGGCGGATTTCGGGGCGGACGGCTCAGGTGTTGATGCCGGGGGCGTTGTATTTGCAGCCGGGGGAGGAGCGCAGACGAAGTGGCTCGCACTATACGCCGAGGAAGTTGACGCAGCCGATTGTGGAGACGACACTACGGCCTATTTTTGAGCGATTGGGGGAGCGGCCTACGACTGAGGAGATTTTGGAGCTGAAGGTGTGTGACCTGGCCATGGGGTCGGCGGCGTTTTTGGTGGAGGCTTGTCGGCAGTTGGCGGCGAAGCTGGTGGAGGCGTGGGAGACCCATGGGATGCCGGAGGATGGGCCGGAGGCGGTGGAGCCGTTGTTGTATGCGCGACGGTTGGTGGCGCAGCGATGTTTGTATGGGGTAGATAAGAATCCGTTTGCGGTGAATTTGGCAAAGTTGTCATTGTGGTTGGTGACGTTGGCAAAGGATTTGCCGTTTACATTTGTGGACCATGCTCTGAAGTGTGGCGATTCGTTGGTGGGTGTAGGGGCACGTCAGCTAAATGCGTTTATGTCAGCTAGTGATTTAACAGATGCGCCGCTGATTGCTGAATTCGAGGAACACCAGCAAAAAGCGAAGTTTTATCGCGATTTGATTGCGTTTTCTACGGAGGAATCGGATGAAGCGGTGGCACAAAAGCGATCAAATCTACAAGAAGCAGAACTAGAAGCCAGCGAGAATCGGATGCTCAGCGATGTGGTAGTGGCTTCATTTTTTTCGTCTAACCGCAAGGAATCCGATGATCTTAACGACCAAGGGCTGATGGCAGATGTGGCTTTGGCTACCTTCTTCCAAACGTTGTCTAAATCAAAGCGTAATGCCAAGGAGATAACTAAAGCATTGGCTGATAAGGTAAATCTATGGCGTTCGGGTTCGGTCAAGAGAGCTGAGATCGAGATGATTGCCCGAATTCCCCAAAGTTTTTCTAAGCCTATTACGGCTTTGCACTGGGAAACGAGTTTTCCTGAGGTGTTTGATCGGCCCAATCCGGGTTTTGATGCCATCGTCGGCAATCCACCCTTCGCTGGAAAAAATACCCTGCTTAATGCCCATCCAGAGGGCTATTTACAGTGGTTGAAAGAAATTCATCCCGAATCCCATGGTAATGCAGACCTGGTAGCCCATTTTTTTCGGCGGGGCTTTGGTCTACTGCGCGTCGGGGGCAGCATGGGGCTGATTGCGACGAATAGTATCGCTCAGGGGGATACGCGTGCGACGGGGCTGCGGTTTATTTGTCAGAATGGGGGCATGATTTACCATGCGACTCGCCGGTATCGCTGGCCAGGAGCAGCGGCGGTTGTGGTGAGTTTGGTGCATATTTGGAAGCAGACAGGATCGAGGACAACGTCAATATGAGCGCAAAATCGATTGAGTTTATTTGGGGAGAACAGGCATGAGCAGTCTAGAACAAGTGCAAAGAGATATTCAAGATTTACCAGCAGAGGCCCAGGCGTTGCTGATTGATTTTGTTGAAATTTTGAAGAAGCGATATCCTAAGCCTGCACAGACAGCCCAAGCCAGCCCCTACGAAAAATTTAAGGCCAGTGGGTTTATCGGTTGTGTTGCTGTTGAAGACAATCTTTCAACAACCTACAAACAAGCACTGGTGGATGGATGGGGGCAAAAGTATGATCATCGCTGATACGGGTTTCTGGCTGGCCCTAGCCGATGAGAAGGACAAGTACCACCAAGCGGCTAATCAAGCATTTCAAACCTATGACGAGGATTTGATTACCACTTGGCCAGTGATGACGGAAACGTGTTATTTGTTACTCACGCGAAAGGGTGTACAAGCGCAGATAAAATTTATAGAGAACTATCAGCAGAATCTGTTTCAAGTGTTCGATCTACCGAAGAATACAAGCGCGAGGCTAGCTGAGCTGATGGGGCAGTATGCCGATTTGCCCATGGATTTAGCGGATGCGTCTTTGGTGGTTTTAGCTGAGCATTTAGGCGATGGTCGAATCTTTTCGGTGGATCAGCGCGACTTTAATACATATCGGTGGAAAAATACACATCCTTTTCAGAATTTGCTTTTATAGGTGTTTTTTTAGATGATCATGAACGTATCGCAGCTGCCTGATGGTGTTCCTATTTTGTTGGATGGTCGAGCCGTGGAGAGAATTACGGCTTTTTTGTTCTCGAAGGGAGGACATGAGAATCCCAAGGTACTTTTAGCCAATGCAGGAAAGAGTTTTATTGGTAGCTATGTTCTGGGTATGGGGTTTACGTTTGATGATACGAGTGCGGAGGCGACGCCGATTGCCGAGATGGAGCGGCTGATTGCGGAAAATCCTAAGAATCAGGAGCGGATTTCCCCCTATATTGGTGGGTCTGAGGTGAATACGAGCCCGACCCATGGGCATCATCGGTATGTGATTAATTTTGGGGAGATGAGTGAGGCGGAGGCGCGGGAGTGGCCTGAGCTGATGGCGATTGTGGAGGAGAAGGTAAAACCTGGAAGACTTAAGCAAAATCGAGAAATTCGAGCACGTTATTGGTGGCGATTTGGTGAGACTACGCCTGCTTTGTTTAGAGCGATCGCAAGTTGCGATCGCGTCTTAGTCATCTCTCGCCACTCTCCACAATGGTCAATTGCTTTTATGCCATCAGGAATAGTTTTCTCAGAAGCTTTAGTTGTCTTTGCGCTTGATACAGATTCAGCTTTTTGTACATTACACTCAAGGTTCGCTCAAAATAGAGAGAGAATGAAGAATTATCCCGTGAGCGTAAGATAGATGGCATCAGAGCAGCCTAACAACTGCAAAATACGCTGTTGTAAGTCAGATAAAGGGGAAAGGAAGCGT
>NZ_JAYGIG010000158.1:0-19512 GCF_034932105.1 Leptothoe sp. PORK10 BA2
CCGAATCGACGCTTAAACTTTGAATTGCTAAGGGTTTGGGTGGCTTCGTAGTTCATCTGCCTAGGTGTAAAGCAATGAACCAAAACCTAAAAATCTACCATAGAAACTATTATGCAAGAGGTCTATTGTTTTTACGGAAAAGCAGATGATTTTAGCTGCTAAGAGGGGAATTGAGGTGCGTTAACTGTGGCCAGTAAGTACAAGCCTAGGAAACTCATTGTTGAAGGTAATCAAGATAAAAGAGTCATACCAGAACTAATAGAAGCCAACGGTATCCCATGGGAAGAAACCCAATCAGAAGCTATCGTTGATATTGAAGCCTATGGCAATGATCAATTTATCGATTCAACTGTTATTTCTACTGAACTACAGGCATCAGGGTTAATTTCACTGGGTTTGATCGTGGATGCTGATAATGACCTCAATCGTCGTTGGGCCAGCATCAGAAATGCTTGTGCACAAAGTATTTCTGATATGCCTGATACTTTGCCAGAAAGAGGTTTAATTCACTCCACGGCTTCAGGCATTAAGTTTGGCGTGTGGATTATGCCAGATAATAAAACTCAGGGAATGCTTGAAACTTTTCTCAGCTACTTGGTGCCGGATCCGAGCGAATCACTATGGAAATATGCGCAGGAGGTAACTCAATCTGCCAAACAGAAGGGGTCTAACTTCATAGAGCCTCATGTGGATAAAGCCAATATACATACCTGGTTAGCGTGGCAAAATCCACCAGGACGGCAGCTACATAATGCTGTGATGGAGAAAATTCTTGATCCAAATCATCCGAGGGCTCAACCTTTTGTGGATTGGTTCAAACGGTTGTACGGTCTATCATAGTGCTGAGAGATTTAAACTTTAATAGCACTAGGTTCTGAGGCCGCTGCAATCACGCGGTGACAGCCTGACTCTGGGTGGGCCCAGCCGCAATAACATTCTTTAGGGTTACCCCAGCATAGGCCGAGGTAGAGTTCACTACGGGTAGCGGTGAGGTCTGCCCACTCTGCCTCTTGGATATAGGCTTCGACTTGGGTGATATCGATTTCTACCGGGTCATGTCCGGCGGTCCACAGGCGTAACCCGGCAATGGAGTCATGCCAAAACTTGAGAATACTGGCTTTGGCGGCGGCGAGGGCCACTTTGTCGGCCTTAATGGCAGTGAGGTCTGGATGAATCTCAGGTAGTTGGATGGTGTGATCTTTGAAGGTGCAGGGACGCCACACGAGGCCTGAAATGTTGTAGTCCCGCTGGTATTGATGGATTTGGGCGCGGAAGTCTTGGTAGGCGAAGACTTTGCTGAGTTTGTCGGCGCCGATGGCTTTGGAAACAACGGGATTGGCTAGACGATCGTCGGTGGATAGTAATACCCGTTCTCCACGCCAGGCGGCTTTAAGTTCTTGATCGAGGATATCGATAAGTTGCTGGGTGGTGTAGGTCATTACTCTGCCAGACGGTTTGATGGCATTTTAGCAATCGTGGTTGGTCTGTGCAGTAAAGTAGCCAACTTGCTGCCGGATTTTAGAAGGACTCCATCAGCAATTTATAGATGCCGGCTGCATCCACCGACGCTGCCACCTGGGCATTGGGCGGTTGCTCGGTGCGTCCCCACCAGTCAATGACCGTACGGCCAAGATTCTCAGGGCTGATGGTGTCGATGGTGGTGTAGGTGTCTTTGAAGGTAAATAGTTCTGGTTGGAGCAGGTAAGCGATGACGCAGGGGTCGTGGAGCGGTGCCCCTTGCATACCGTAACGTTCTATCTCTGGGGTGCCATAGTGGGCGAGGAGGTCAGCGGCGGCGTGACCGATGGCGGTGTTGAGCTGTCTGAAGGCGGCTAATTGTTTGGGGGTGGTGAGGACTTGGTGGGTGGTGTCGAGGGTAATGAGTTTGATGGGAATGCCTGACTCGAAGACGACCTGGGCTGCATGGGGGTCAACATAGATGTTGAATTCGGCGGCGGGGGTGATGTTGCCGTGGGTGATGGCTCCGCCCATGGCGATAATGGTGTCGATTTTGTCGGCGATTTGGGGGGCTTGGATCAGGGCAACGGCAAGGTTGGTGAAGGGGCCGAGGGTGGCTAGGGTGACGGGTTCAGGGGCCTGTTGCAGGGTTTCGATTAAAAATGCAACAGCGTGTTGCACCCTTAGGGGTTGGATGGGCTCCGGAAGTTCGGTGCCTTGTAGACCGGTGGCTCCGTGGATGTCGGTGGCGGTGGATAGGGGCCTGATCAGGGGGCGGGGGCAGCCAGCGTAGACGGGAATATCAGCCCGGTTGGCTAAGGCACAAATTTTAAGGGCGTTTTGGCTGGTGTAGTGGAGGGGCACATTGCCGGCAACGGTGGTGATGCCCAGAATATTGAGTTCTGTGGGATGGGCTAGGGCGAGAAATAGTGCGATCGCATCATCCACACCAGGATCACAATCAATAATAATCGGACGAGCCATGGGTTCAGCCAAGCAGATGGAAGCAGGATGCCTTTCTAGCCTAGCCTGTTGAATGGGAGATGATCCGATCCCATGATCTAAACTAGTAAACTAACCTGGTAACGCGGCGTCGATAGGACTTAGTTGAATGCAGTATCCCCCTCCTCAGCATTTTGTAAAATCTCTAGGTCTGATGCTGTGCCTGATCCTGGCCAGTTGCGAAGGCAGTCCCTTGGGGAGTTCCCTGGAAAAAAACCTAGAGCCCGATCCGCGCTTAATAGCGGAAGAAACCGCCAAGGGCGACCCTAGCCAAAGTCCAGACCCGTCTGCCAGCTCCGATGTCAGTTCTACACCCTCTAGTCAGCAGACCGAAACAACGCCCGAGGGTGAAACCACCTCATCGGCTCAGGCCGATCCTCCACCGACTCCCACCTTTACCTCCAGCTACACCGACATTGGCGAAGCGCCCGAAGAACTGCAACAGTACATCGAAGATTTAGTCGGCTTGGATCTGCTCCAGCTGCCCGAAGTCAAAGCCGATGACACTATTGCCCGCAACCCCAACGAGTTTTTACCCAACCAAGTCATCACCCGTCGGGAGTATGCCCGCTGGCTCATGGCCGTCAATAATCGCTTCTACGCCGACCAGCGAGCCAAAAAAATTCGTCCAGCTGTGGAAAGCAGTCAGCCCATTTTTCAGGATGTGGGCACCACCAACATTGATTTTTCCGCCATCCAAGGATTGGCCGAAGCGGGCATTATCCCCAGCCCCCTCAACGGCAGTACCACGGCCATTAAGTTCCGCCCCGATGCCCCCCTGACTCGCAAGGACCTCATTCTTTGGAAAGTGCCCCTGGATACCCGTGCCGCCATGGCAGCAGCCACCGCCGCTGAGGTTAGTGAGGTTTGGGGATTCCAGGACGCCGCTAAAATTGAACCCGCCGCCCTCAAGGCGGTCCTCGCCGACCATGGGAATGGGGAGTTTGCTAACATTCGCCGCGCCTTGGGCTACACCACCCTATTCCAGCCCGATAAGGGGGTAACTCGAGCCGAAGCCGTAGCCGTACTCTGGCGATTTGGTAACAGCACCGAAGGGATTACAGCTGCTGAGCTGCTCATGGAAGATGACGGCGTCAACGATGACGGCGTCAACGATGACGGTGTCAAAAATGACGGCGTCAAAAATGACGGTGTCAAAAATGACGGCGTCAAAAATGACAACGAACCAGCAGCCAGTGGCAATCAACCCGCTAAACCGGCTGAATAATTTGTCCAGCTCCCTTCTCCTGCCTTAATCGCACCCACAATCATTCAGGCTTGGTTAAACTACAATCATTCAGGCTTGGTTAAACATTACAACCTTTTCCCAATTCACCCAGGACGTGGGAAAATGAAGCCCCCTATTTTGTCAGGATTTGAACGCTGTGAAGGCCATTGTGATTGGTAGTGGCGGGCGCGAGCACGCCATGGCATGGACATTGTTACAGTCCCCCAAGGTGACTGCTGTGGTGTGCATCCCAGGAAATGGAGGCACAGCTAAACTGCCGGGATGTAGCAATTTAGCCATGTCTGTGGATGATGTGGAGGGCATTGCTCGGTTTGCCCTGGTGCAAAATATTGGTCTGATTGCCATCGGTCCAGAGCAACCGTTGGCAGATGGTGTGGCCGATGGGTTAAGAGCTGAAGGCCTCACTGTGTTTGGGCCGAACCAAGCGGGAGCCCAGCTAGAGGCCAGTAAGGCCTGGGCCAAGACGCTGATGGAGGAAGCAGGCATCCCCACGGCGGCCAGCGCTGTCTTTAGTAACCGTGAAGCTGCTACCCAATATGTGGAAGAGCAGGGCGTGCCCATTGTGATCAAGGCGGATGGGTTAGCGGCGGGCAAGGGGGTGACCGTGGCCATGACTATGGCGGAGGCGAAGGATGCGATCGCAGCTATCTTCGATGGTCAGTTTGGGGCGGCGGGGAAACAGCTCGTCATTGAAGAATTTCTCACCGGCCAAGAAGCGTCGGTCATGGCGGTGACCGATGGCCTGACCATTCGTCCCCTGATGCCCGCCCAGGATCATAAGCAAGTGGGGGAGGGGGATACTGGCCCCAATACCGGAGGCATGGGGGCCTATGCCCCCACCCCAGTGGTTCCCCCCGCCCTGCTGGATCGGATTCAATCCGAAGTGCTGGAGCCTGCGCTACAGGGTTTGCGCAATCGCGGCATTGACTATCGCGGCGTGATCTATGCCGGACTGATGATCACCCCGGAGGGGGAGCCCAAGGTGATTGAGTTTAACTGTCGCTTTGGGGACCCCGAAACCCAGGTGGTGCTGCCATTGTTAGAAACACCGCTGGAGGAAATCCTGCTAGCCTGCTGCGAGCAACGGCTTGAGACGTTGCCTCCCTTGGCGTGGAAGTCGGGCTATGCGGCCTGTGTAGTCATGGCGGCGGAAGGCTATCCTGGCAAATATCCCAAGGGTATGGTGATCAACGGTCTGGATCAGACCACTGCACCTGAGGCCATGGTTTTCCACGCTGGGACCCAGCTAGACCGGGGACAGGTGAAAAGCACTGGCGGTCGAATTTTAGGGGTGACGGGATTGGGGAAAGGATTTGGGGATGCGATCGCAAACGCCTACCGCGCCGTCAAAACCATTCAGTTTGACCATGCCTACTATCGTCAAGACATTGGCCATCGGGTGAGGGATCAGTTTTAGCTCGGCATCGGTTCTAAACTTTGAGCGTTCCCCAGGCTCACTTCCTTGCCCATTCTGGGATTCATGTCACAATAGCCTTGAGCGGTCTATGAACTTTGAATGGTTGAACTGTTTCAGAAAATTCGCATCCTAATCGCCGACTGGTGGAAAGACTTTACCCTCCAGACTCGATTAATGGCCGCGGCAACGCTGGTTGTCTCTCTGATTATGAGCAGCCTAACGTTTTGGGCAGTCAACACCATTCAGCTGGACGCCCGTCTGAATGACACCCGATTTGGTCGGGATTTAGGTTTACTCCTGGCCGCCAATACCGCTCCCCTGGTGGAGTCCCAACAGTTGGACGAGCTGGCCCTATTTTCCCGCCGCTTCATGGAGAGCACGTCGAGCATTCGCTACATGCTCTACGCCAACCAAGAGGGCTATATCTTCTTTGGCATTCCCTACTCCGAGTCAGCGGTAAAAAACTCTCTCACCCTCAGCCGCCGCATGCAGCTGCCTGAGAACTATGTGAAGAGTGTGGATCTACCCATGGTGCGTCAGCATGTCACCCCCGCTGGCGAAGTGACCGATGTCTTTGTGCCCCTCAACTTCAAGGGAAATTACCTCGGCGTTTTAGCCCTAGGGATTAACCCCAATCCCACGGTGGTGGCATCTTCCCACCTCACCCGCGATGTCACCATTGCCGTATTTGTGTGCATTTGGGTGATGGTCATTTTAGGCGCTGTCTTTAATGCCCTCACCATTACCCAACCCATTAAGGAACTCCTGACCGGGGTGAGAAATATTGCCGCCGGTAACTTCAAACAGCGGATTGATGTCTCCCGAGGGGGTGACGAGCTGGGGGAACTGATCCAAAGCTTTAACTACATGGCGGAGCGCCTAGAGCGCTACGAAGAACAAAATATTGAAGAGCTAACGGCTGAAAAAGCAAAGCTAGAACGACTCGTTTCCACCATTGCTGACGGTGCGATTCTAATTGATGCCAACTTAGAAGTTGTGTTAGCCAACAACGCCGCTAGTCGTATTTTTGGCTGGGATTCTAAGCTGCCGCCCGAAGGCAATGTCCTCCAGCATCTGCCTACGGAAGTGAGGGTGCAAATGACCCGCCCCCTCTATCAGGCAGCCAAGGGCGATTCATCCGACAGCCAGGAATTTCGGATTGCCCTCATCGATCCCACCAGCCGCACCATTCGCGTGTTGCTCAATTCCGTGCTAGACCAATCGGGGGAAACCGTCAAAGGGATTGCCCTCACGGTGCAAGACATTACTCGGGAAGTGGCCCTGAATGCGGCAAAAAGTCAGTTCATTAGCAATATTTCCCACGAATTACGCACTCCCCTGTTCAACATCAAATCTTTTATTGAAACCCTTTATGAATATGGTGACGATTTATCGGAGCGGGAACGGAAAGAGTTTTTAGAAACCGCCAATAATGAAACCGATCGCCTGACCCGGCTGGTGAACGATGTGTTGGATCTGTCCCGGCTGGAATCGAGCCGACGCTATCAGTTCTCTGCCTTGGATATTCATCAACCCATTGAGCAGATCCTCCGCACCTATCAACTCAATGCCAAAGACAAGGGGATTGAGTTGATCCAAGACATTGAGGATGGTCTGCCGCCGGTGCTGGGCAATTATGATTTGCTGCTACAAGTATTTGGCAATTTAGTCGGCAACGGCCTCAAGTTTTCCACGACAGGGGGCTGTGTCGCTATTCGGGCCTATCGAGCGCCATCCACGGTGGACCACCCAGACTTTATTGGCAATGTCCGCATTGAAATTGCCGATACGGGCATTGGCATTGCCCCGGAAGACCAAGACGCCATCTTTGATCGCTTCTATCGGGTAGAGAACCGGGTCCATACCCTGGAAGGGACCGGCCTGGGCCTATCCATTGTCAAAAACATCATCGACAAGCACCACAGCAAAATGCTATTGGTGAGCGAGGTGGGTGTTGGTACTACCTTCTGGTTTGATTTGGCCATTTATGAGGCCCAGGTAGCTAAGTCCATATCGGCGGCAGCCCTGAAGTCGGGCGAATCGGGTGGTGGGGATGATGCGATCGCACCGTTGGCCACCCAGGCTACACCAAAGGAATCAGTTTAGCCCACAAATTCCCCAAGGACCTACCAGACACCAGCTCCCGGGCCGAAAAGTCAGACTTATTGAGCCATTGCGGATTAAATGCCGCCGGTTCCACACAGACCATTTGTGCGATCGCAGCGCCATCTAACCCGAGGGTCTGAGCATACTGCTTGAGAAACCCCTTCACATAGATCGCCTCGGGGAGCATGGCCCAATTGCCGGACTCAATTGCCCGTAGCTGATTGGGTTGAATACGTGTGCGCTGAGAGATTTGCTTTAACGACAATCCCTGATGGGTGCGGATAGTTTTCAAATGTTGACCCACGGTAATTAACTGCTCACAACATTCAATTCCGCCTGAAGAATGCCCTGACTGATAAGGAATAACGCTCATTGCGTAGCACTGAAACACAACATAACCGTCTGCAATTTATGAATCCCAGTTTCATGAAACTGAGAGCAGACCCACTGTTTTTACCGTGAAGTTACTGGATTGGTATGTAGCCAACCATACCAACCCATAAAATCTTGCCACCTACGGATAGTGGACAAACAATCTCTGGATAGAGGAATTCAGCCGTTTTTATAGAAAATAGGCTCCCTGTTTCGCTATGGATAACTCGCCATCATCCAGTCAAAAATACGGACATTTGTGCACAAAACATGACATCAACCACCTCCCAGGAAAAAACCGGTTGCTCCTCCGGCAAAACGACCGTTCTGGCCATGGACAAGGTTTAGTTGCGGGTTCAGAACATCTCCCCAGATTCAGCGCCGTATTAAACTCCCTATCATTCTGAGCTGATTCCCTCATTTTTGGGCCATGATGGAGCTAGGAGAGGAGTAAACAAGTCCCTTGTTTGCGAGGTTTATGATGGCCTTTTTTCCCTCTACCATGCCGTCTGGGGTGCGCCAACGGATGGCTCAGCTACGGCAGCTGAGGCGATTGCCCCAGCTGGCCCAGCAGACTTGTGAACTCTATTTCCAGGATCAAGGTTCTCAGGCCCAAACCCAATGCCGTGAGGTTTTGCAAACCCAAATCAACATTGATGCCCAGACCTTACAACGATTTCTGCGCACTGATATCGGTGAGTCTTTATTGCAACGGCTGGGGCAGCTGATTGACATCCCTGACGATGCAGCTGGTCGTCAAGCCCTGATGCAAAAGATTACCAGGACAGATCAGCTATCGATTATGCGTTTGTTGTATCAGATCGCTGGAGACTTGCGCGCTGACCGTTTATTGGCAACGGCAAAGCAAATCGACTTCCTATTACAAACCACGGATGACCTGCTCAGCTTGCTCACCTCCCTGATGGCAGAGGAAGCCAGGGGGCAAGTGGGGCCTGCGACTGATCCTCGGTTACCTGGCCCTTGGGGGATTCGCCAGAAAGTGTTAAGTCTCCAGCGACGATCGGGACAACCCTTTCAGGTTTTTCTCTACGAACCCCTTGGCGCACAGTCATCTCCCATACCTGTTGTGGTCATTTCCCATGGTTTGGCGGCAACCCCCAAACCATGGGACACTATGCCAAGCACCTAGTGTCCCATGGCTATCTGGTGGCAGTTCCCCAGCATCCAGGGAGTGACACCCACCAAGCACGCAACTTGCTAGCAGGAACGGTGGATGAGATTTTCTCGCTCCAGGAGTTCTTTGACCGGCCCCATGATGTGAGTGTCCTCTTAGACAAATTAGAGCAGCTGAATTCACGGGACTACGGGGGGCAACTGAATTTAACTACCGTTGGCATGCTGGGGGCATCCTTTGGCGGCTATACAGCCTTGGCCTTGGCAGGGGCCACCATTGACTTTGAGGGTTTGGCCCAACGTTGCGATCCCCTATCTGACAGTTTGAATGTCTCTTTACTGCTGCAATGTCGTGCCCTCTCGTTACCCCCCAGTAAAATCCCCCTCAAGGATTCCCGGATCAAAGCTCTTTTTGCCATTGACCCCATTGGCAATGGTCTGTTTGGTCCCGATGGGTTAGGCGCGGTAACTATTCCCACGGTGATTGCCACCGGCAGTAGTGATAAAGCCGCTCCTATGGCCCTAGAACCCATGCAACTGTTCCCCCATCTGGCTAGTCAAGAGCGATTTTTAGCCGTGATCCGGGGGAAATCCCACGGCCATGACATGGGCACATTATTGTCTTCCCTCAAGCTCACAAGACCGACCGATCTAGCGATTCAGAACCTATCCCCACCGATCATTGACAGTTATTTATGGGGTCTGAGTGTGTTGTTCTTTGATCAGCATTTACAGCCTGCCACGACCCTATCTGTGCCGCCGTCTGCTGAGGCCCAGGTCATCAGCCCATCGCCGACTCCTGCTGCGTCGCTGCCTGCCTATGCCCAGGCCATCAGCCAATCCCCCTATGATTTAAGCCTCATCAGTGCAAAATCTGTCCCTGCCCTCCAGCCGGTCCTGGATAACTTTCAACAGCGTCTGTCTCAGCTGAAGTGGCACACCATTACGGTGCAGCATCAGGCTGGCATGTTTGCCGCTGCCGATGGATTAAGCCTGTATTACCAAAGCTGGCTGCCCACATCGCCGGTCAAGGCGACGATTGTTTTATTGCATGGGTTAGGGGGACACAGTGGTCTATTTCAGAATGTGATCAAAGCCCTGATTCCAGAAGGCTATGCCCTTTATGGCTATGATCTGCGGGGCCATGGGCGGTCGCCGGGGCAACGGGGTTATATTAATCGCTGGGCAGACTATCGCCATGACTTAGCCTACTTTATCGCCATGGTCCAAAAGCAGCACCCGACGGTGCCCTGCTTTTTACTCAGCCATAGCCTAGGCAGCATGATTGCCCTGGACTATGCTCTCCATGCCAGCTTGCATTCTAGGGAGTCCAGTCAGCCAGCCTATCCAGACATTGCGGGGATTGTTGCCGCCTCCCTGCCCTTGAGAATCCATGCGGCGACTGATCTGCGCTTAAAGCTGGGTCAGGCATTATCCCTCGGATGGCCTCGATTTTCCCTGCCCCTGGGGCTGAAGCATATTTTGCCATCACGGGATCGATCTGTTGTCCTCGCCTATGCCCATGATGTGCTGCGTCACCAGCGGGGAACCGCTCGCCTAGCAACAGAATTTCTCAAAACAGTTCAGTCACTGTACACCCACCAATCCCATTTCACGATGCCGATTTTAATGTTGCATGGCACCGCTGACCAGGTGGCTGACCACCATGTTAGTCACGATTTCTTCCAGCATCTACCCCCGACTAATAAGAAATTTATCAGCTATAGCGGGGCTTACCATGAGTTATATAACGAAAGAAATCAGGCTGAGATTATGGCTGATGTAAATGCTTGGTTGGGCTCACATATCAATCAGGATTAATGTTTTTTCCCAGGACATTATGACCCTGAATATTACAGCCATATTAAGACAATCCCCAGTCCCATGGGCGATCCCGCTATAATGGATGTATTCAAAAAAATAGCAACTCCAGCTAAGCTACTCTTGCAGAGACTGCATGTTTACTGCTCTATTGCTTAGTAAGTTGGCTGAATTTTTGATCATAAAACTACTATTTATTGGACTGTTTTTGTCGTTTCATCTGATACTTTCCGTCCATAGTCTAGTCAGTAGTAGTCAATTTCTAGTCGTCGATCGGGCATAGTCGATTTAGTGGCTCCACAACCTGTCCTAATCCACTCCTCTTCCTGGAGACAGGTTCGTAGAGATTGCTGAACATTTTTTGCTGAGCGTTTTCCCATAATCATACCCTGCCGTATTTAAGGGGAAGAGACTTTTGTCTCTCTGAGAATGATGGCTGATCAATGTCGTGACTGCTGTTCCTTGTATGTTGCTCCCGCAACCCAAGGGGCAGTGCAGCTGCATTACACAATTCCTGATTTGTTGGATCTGGGCTGTGCCTATGGCTATACCCCTGCCCTCCACCACTGGTCTTCCCAGGGTTGGAAAACATCTTCCTATCAGGAGTTTCGCACTGCTACGGAAGAATTTGCCCTGGGGTTAAGGTCTCAGGCTGGATTGCTGGGTGAGACGTCCGCCGGGGCGGATCGAGTGGGTCTCCTGCTAGACAATGATATTGATTGGGCTCTGGTCGATGTGGGGAGCCTGTTAGGGGGGTGGGTAACGGTACCCATTGATACTGGCCAGTCTGCTGATGCCATTGGCTGGATGGTCAAGGATGCTGACTTGCGAGTCTTAGTGGTGGCCAACTGGAAAACCTTAGAACGGGTTTATGACCAGATTCAGTCAGTGCCGCTGATTGTCATGGTGGATGGGTCTGCTCCCCCGGATGGGTTTGACTCAATGGCTCAAGACCACGCCATGACTACCTTAGACAATATTCGTCGCCAAGGCCGTCGCCAGCGCTCTCCAGAGGCCATCCAGGCGTTGAAGGATGCCATTCATGCCGATGATCTAGCCACCATTGTTTACACCGCCGATGCCACGGGTATGTCCAAGGGGGTCATGCTCAGCCATCGGAGTTTGACGGGCAATATTTGGGCGGCCTTTAGCAGTATGCCGGGGCTGGTAAGAGGGACACGGGAAGTGGCCCTGTTGTTTTTGCCGCTGAATCATATTTTTGCGAGAACCTTTCTCTATGGTCATTTGGGGTTTGGTCATGACATTTACTTTTCGTCGCCTAAGCGGGTTTTTCGACATTTAGCCCTGGTTAAGCCCACCATTTTTATTACCGTGCCCCGCCTGTTGGAGAAGGTGTATGAGCGCGTTAACGGTGTGCGGCAGCAGTCTTCTGGCCTCAAGCGCTTGTGGTTAGGCTGGGGATGGCATTGGGCCCATCGCTATCCAGCTAGTCGCCATGGTCAGGGGCCTGGGTCTCGTCTCCAGCGTTGGCTGTTAGGCCATGGCCAGGGGCCTGGATCTCGTCTCCAGCGTTGGTTCCTGGGCCATGGTGTGTTTGGCCATGTCCGCCAAGCCTTTGGGGGGAATATGCGCTATTTACTCTCGGGTGGGGCGGCTCTGCGGCCTGAGGTGATGACGTTTTTTAATGCGGTGGGGATTCCGGTGCAACAGGGCTATGGGCTGACGGAGACGAGTTCTGTCCTGAGTTACACCCGCGATCGGTGGTTCCGTTCCGGGACGGTGGGGGCTCCGATTCCGGGGGTGGAAATGCGTCTGGGAACCGATGGGGAGGTGCTGGTGAAAAGTGTCTATACCATGGAGGGCTATCACCATAATCCAGCCGCGACCCATGCCGTGATTGACTCGGATGGTTGGTTCCATACGGGGGATTGGGGAGAGTTTTCGGAGGATGGTTTGCTGACCCTCCATGGCTGTAAGAAGGGACTGTTTAAGTTGTCAACGGGTAAGTACGTGGCTCCGGCACCAATTGAGGCGCAGTTGGAACGGTCTCCCTGGGTGAAACAGGCATGGCTGGTGGGGCCAGGGCAAAAGTTTTGTGGTGTGTTGATTGTGCCGGAAGGGGGGATTGGTGGGGAGGTGCGATCGCACCTCCATACCCTAATCGATCAGGTAAATACTGCCTTGCCCCACTGGTCAACGATCAAGCGGTTTGTGCTAGTCGAGGCCAAGGGCCTTCCCCAGGGGAACCGGGAACAGCTCTACCAGATGTATGCCCAGGAGATCGAGGAGCTGTATCGAGATGGGGAGCCTGGACCGCCGAGGGAGCCAGGGAAGATGTCCCGTTTGCGTGGGAGGTGGAGGCGGCTTGAAGCGTCTTGGGGCGTTGGTTCACGGTAATTGATCTTGAGGTGGGCACGCCCCCCTGTTTTTAATTTTTCCTCTTGCTTAAAGGAGATCCATTATGACTTTCCTTCCGTTCAAAACAGCTGCTGTGTTAGGCGCTGGCATTATGGGCACCCAGATTGCGGCCTATTTAGCCAATGCGGGTTTACAGGTGTTGTTAATGGATGTGCCTGCCCTGGAAGGGGATAAAAACGCAGTAGTCGTCGGGGCTTTTAAGAAGGCGAAAAAAATGTCACCGCCCATTTTGTTTACCCCCGAGGTGGCCCACCGGATTGAGCTGGGTAACTACCATGAGCATTTTGCTCGATTGAGTCAGGTGGACTGGGTGATTGAAGCCGTGATTGAACGGTTGGACATTAAACAGGAGCTAATGGCCCGGTTAGAGCAGGTGGTGCGTCCAAACGCGGTGATTTCTACCAACACCAGTGGCTTACCCATTGCCCAGATTGCCGATGGCCGTTCCCCAGATTTCCGGCAACGGTTTTTAGGCACCCACTTTTTTAATCCTCCCCGTTATCTCAAACTGCTGGAGCTAATTCCCACCACGGAGACCGATCCAGCCATCACGGAACGGATGGCCTGGTTTGGCCGGAGCTATCTGGGGAAAGGGGTGGTGATCGCCAAGGATACGCCCAACTTTATTGCTAATCGCATTGGCCTATTTGCCACATTTCTGGGGGTGCATGCCCTGACGGAGGATGGGTACTCCATTGAAGAGATTGATACCTTGACGGGGACATTGGTGGGTCGCCCGAAGTCGGCCACGTTTAGAACGGCGGACCTAGTCGGTTTAGATACGCTACTCCATGTGGCTGAGAACATCTATCCAGCCATTCCCCACGACGAGCAACGGGAGACGTTCAAATTATCCACGTTGCTCAAGACCCTGGTGGAAACCGGTTCACTGGGGGCTAAGGCAGGTCAAGGATTTTATAAAAAGGTAGGAAAAGAGATTCTTTCGGTTAATCCTAAGACCTTTGACTATGAAGTACCTCGCCAGCCCAATTTACCGGGTTTAGAAACCGTGGCACCCTTGCCTGAACTCATAGACCGCCTGCGGATGCTGTATAAATTGCCTGGGCGGGCGGGGGAGTTTTTCCGGCGGACGACGATGGCGTTGTTGAGCTATAGCGCTTGCCGTTTACCCGAAATTGCCGATAGTCCGGTGGCTGTTGATCGGGCCATGCGTTGGGGCTTTGGCTGGCAGCTAGGGCCGTTTGAGATGTGGGATGCCATTGGCTTCCATCAGGTGCTCTACGACATACAGGCGGCAAACTTAACGGTGCCTGATTGGATTACTGAAATGGCGGCTACGGGGGAAGGTCATTTTTACCGCAGTCAGCATGGGGTGCCCAGTAACTTGTTGATGGCGGACTCTGTGCTGGGTCCTGTCGGTCAACAGGAGGTGGAGCAGCCGACCGATGAGATTCATTTGCCTTTGATCAAAACGGTTAGCAGCAAGATTTGGGAGAATCCCGAAGCGGCCCTATGGGATATGGGGGATGGGGTGGTGCTGTATGAGTTTCGCTCCAAGGGCAATACCCTCAGTACAACCGTGGTGGATGGATTGCAGTCTGTCCTCGATCTGTTGACCCAGCAGGATCAGTATCGTGGGTTGGTGATTGGCAACCACAGCGAACATTTCTGTGGTGGGGCCAACCTCCTGGAGATGGGGACGGCGGCCCAGACCGGCGATTGGCAGCTGATTGCTAATTTGTTGGTCACCTTCCAAACGGTGCTGCAACGGATTCGCTATTTCCATAAGCCCATTGTGGCGGCAGTGCAAGGACGAGCCTTGGGTGGGGGCTGCGAATTAGTCATGGCCTGTCCCCATGTGGTGGCGGCGGCTGAGAGCTATATCGGTTTGGTGGAGGTGAGTGTGGGGCTGATTCCGGGGGCGACGGGGACCACCCGCATGGCGAAGTGGGCGGCGCAGAAGGCGGTGGGAGCCACGGCGCAACATATTCAGCCATTCTTGAACCATGTGTTTAAGACGGTGGCGACGGCAACGGTGGCCGGTAGTGCCCATGAGGCTATAGAGCTGGGCTTTTTGCCTGCCCACACCCACGTTGTGATGAACAACGATCAGCGGCTGTATGTGGCCAAGGAAGAGGTGCTGTGTTTAGACCGGGCGGGGTATCGACCGCCTGCCCGTGACAGTTTCTGGGTGTTGGGGCAGCAGGGTCGGGCGGTGCTGGACCACATGGCCTACACCCTGGAGCAGGGGGGCTTTGCCAGTGACTATGATCGGTTCTTGGCGGGGCGTCTGGCCTATGTGATGACGGGGGGGGATTTGACGTCTATGGCGCGGGTCTCAGAGGAGTATTTGTTGGGGTTGGAGCAGGAGGTGTTCTTGCCGTTGTTACAAAATACGAAAACTCAAGAGAGAATTCTGCATTTGTTGAAGACGAAGAAACCGTTGCGTAATTGACCATTTCACCGGTGGGCATGGCTCACCCTCCGTTGTTCACCTGTTGTTCACCTTAAAGGAGACCATCATGCGAAATACCTACCAAAATACCTACATTGTTGCCAGTGTGCGGACGGCGGTTGGTAAAGCGCCGCAAGGGATGCTGCGTCATGTGCGGCCTGATGATATGGGGGCAGCGGTGGTGCGGGGGGCGATGGCACAGCTACCGGCATTAAGTCCAGATCAGATTGAGGATGTGATTATGGGCTGTGCCATGCCCGAGGCGGAACAGGGGTATAACCTGGGGCGGGTGATTGCCCATCGGGCGGGGTTACCGCCATCGGTACCGGGGATGACGGTGAATCGTCTATGCTCGTCTGGGTTGCAAACCATTGCCATGGCTCACCAGGCGATCAGCCTAGGACAGGCGGAGGTGATGGTGGCGGGGGGTGTGGAGTCCATGAGTCTGATTCCCATGGGGGGAGACCGCTGGAGTCCCAATCCGGTGATGATGGCGGAAATGCCCCAGGTGTATACATCCATGGGGTTGACGGCGGAGAATGTGGCGGCGCAGTTTGAGATTTCGCGGGAGGATCAGGATGGGTTTGCGTTGCGATCGCACCAAAAAGCCCTCAATGCCATCGCCGCTGGTCACTTCACCGATGAAATCATCCCCCTCCCCGTCACCGATACGGTTTATCAGGATGGCCATACCCACACCCAGGAAACCGTCTTTCAGGTGGACGAAGGCCCCAGGGCCGATACCAACCTAGCCGCCTTAGCCGCTCTACCGCCCGTATTCCGGCGGGGGGGCAGCGTGACCGCAGGCAACTCCTCCCAAATGTCCGATGGGGCTGCTGCGACCATTCTCATGGGCGAAAACAAGGTGCGGGAACTCAACCTCACCCCCATGGCTCGGCTGTTGGGCTTTGCCGTGGCGGGGGTGCCGCCCCAGATTATGGGCATTGGTCCGGTGGAAGCGGTGCCCAAGGTGCTGAAACAGGTCGGTCTGAGCCTAAATGACATGGGCCTGATCGAGCTCAATGAGGCCTTTGCCGCCCAGAGTCTGGCGGTGATTCGGAAGCTGGGGTTGAATCTGGACAGGGTGAATGTGAATGGTGGGGCGATCGCCCTGGGCCATCCCCTGGGCTGTAGTGGCGCAAAACTCACCGCTACCTTGCTCCATGAGATGAAACGCCGTCGCATCCGTTACGGCATGGTCACCATGTGCATTGGCGGTGGCATGGGGGCTGCCGGTGTGTTTGAGAATTTGTTGCTTTGAATGACTGCTCTGATTTGTTGTTCTGAATGACTGCTCTGGTTTAGACAGAGGGTACAACCTGCTCCAGCTGTGAAAAAGGGGTCCATATGATGACACTGTTAACCGTTGGTTTAATTGTTGGCTTGCTGGGGCTATTGGTTGCCCTGGCCTACTTCAAGGCTCCCTTAGCGGCTTGGTGTGCCTATGATGCTTTGATCCTCGGGGTGTGCCGTGCGCCCCTGTGGCTGTGGGGGATCTGGGGTGTCCTGGTCCTGGTCTTTGTGGTGCCAAAGCTCCGTCAGCTGGTGATTACGGCTCCCATTGTAAAGGCCATTCAGCGGTTCAATCTGTTGCCATCGATTTCGGCAACAGAACGGGCGGCCATTGAGGCGGGCACCGTCTGGGTCGATGGGGAACTGTTTTCCGGTAAGCCCAACTTTAAGCGCATTTTGGCCCAGACCTACCCCACCCTGTCCGCTGCCGAGCAAGCCTTTGTGGATGGGCCGGTGGAGCAAGTGTGTCGCATGGCGACGGACTGGGAGATCCACCAGCGCAAGGATTTGCCCCCGGAGGTGTGGGCCTATCTCAGGCACGAACGCTTCTTTGGCATGATGATTCCGTTGGAGTATGGCGGTCGGGGTTTTTCAAATACGGCCTACAGTGCGGTGATGACTAAGCTGGCGTCCCGTTCCTTTACCCACACGGCTACGGTGGGGGTGACCAACTCCCTCGGTCCGGCCAAGCTGTTGTTGCACTATGGTACTGTCGAGCAAAAGCATCGCTATTTGCCAAAACTGGCCGCCGGGGAAGAGATCCCCTGTTTCGCCCTAACGGAACCTACAGCGGGTTCGGATGCGGCCAGTCTACAGTCCAGCGGTACGGTGTTTAAGGGGGATGATGGGGAGCTGTATCTGCGGCTGAATTGGCAGAAGCGGTATATTACGTTGGGTGCGATCGCAACCCTCATCGGTCTCGCCGTCCGCCTCCGTGACCCCCAGAATCTCCTCGGCAAAGGTACCGATGTGGGCATCACCTGTGTCCTGGTTCCCTCGGACACTCCCGGTGTGCAGCTGGGGCGTCGCCATGACCCCATGGGTGTGCCCTTCTATAACTCTCCCATTGCGGGGCAAAATGTGGTCTTGCCCGCTAGCCAGATTATTGGTGGTGTGGAACAGGCGGGCCAAGGTTGGACCATGCTGATGCAGAGTCTCGCCGCTGGTCGTGGCATTAGCTTCCCCGCCACTGCCACCGGGGTGGCCAAACTGGTCTCTCGGGTGACCAGTGCCTACAGCGTGGTGCGAGAACAGTTTGGGTTATCCATTGGCAAATTTGAGGGGGTAGAGGAACCCCTGGCCCGCATTGGTGGCCTCACCTATTTGATGGATGCCGCCCGTCTCTATACCTGTGGTGCGGTGGATCAGGGTGAACAACCGGCGGTGGTGTCTGCCATTGCCAAATATCAATTTACCGAACTGTCCCGCCAGATTATTAATGATGGCATGGATATTCTGGGTGGTGCTGGGATCTGTCGTGGGCCTCGCAATCTGTTGGCGAATATTTATACGGCCACACCCATTCCGATCACGGTGGAAGGGGCCAATATTCTCACCCGCAGTTTGATTATCTATGGCCAGGGGGCTATCCGATGCCACTCTTATATTGTGGATGAAATTGCGGCATTGGCGGACAACAATGTTGCTGCCTTTGATCGTGTGTTTTGGTCCCATGTGGGGCTGATGGTGCGCAATCTCACCCGTGCTAAGGTGCTGGGCTGGACCCAGGGTCGTCTGGCAGTTTCTCCTGTTACAGGAGAAACCGCTCGCTATTATCAAAAGCTGGCTTGGGCTTCGGCTACATTTGCTGCTTTGTCAGATTTGGCCATGATCAGTTACGGTGGTAGCCTCAAGCGCCATGAGAAAATCACGGGCCGCTTTGCTGATATGCTCTCCTGGATGTATCTGGCCACTGCTACCCTGCGTCGGTTTGAGGCGGAAGGACGGCGAGAAGAGGATTTGCCCCTGGTGCATTGGGCGATGAGTCATAGTTTCTGGCAGATCCAGCAGGCGTTAGAGGGGCTGTTGGCGAATCTGGATATTCCTGTATTGGGTGGGCTGATGCGGGGGACTACGTTGCCTTGGTTCCGGTTAAATCCTATGGGTGTGATGCCGACGGATGAGCAAGGCCATGCGGTGGCTCAGCTGTTGCAGTCTCCCGATGGTCGTCAGCGCATTACCGAGGGTCTGCATGTGCCGATGGATGCTGAACAGGCGTTGGGGCGATTAGAGCGGGCCTATGATCTGTCTATGGTGGCTATGCCGATTGTTAAGAAGATCAAAACTGCTTTGCGCCATGGGGAGTTGATCATCACTCCTCCTATGGGGGCAGTGGAGGCGGCTCTGCGGGCTGGGGTGATTACGGGGGAGGAATCTGATGTTGCGATCGCAGCCCAACAAGCTCAGTTAGATGCGATTCAGGTGGATTCGTTTACGTTGGAGGAGTATCAGCGAATTGGTAAGGAATATATTGAGAAGGAGATTACTGAGGCTGAGTAGGTAGGCTTGATAAGGGCGAGAGCCAGGGATGTCAGAGGGAAAATGCTGATGTTCAGCCGATACCTGAACATAAACTGAGCAACAATTGTAACAGCAGACATCAGCATCAAGCCCACTGCTGACAAACCTCTCGGACGGCTTGCAAAATCTCTAAAAAACCGTCTTCGCTATCAGCGAGACGAATCAGTGTGGGCCTTACGTCTGGAAGCGTCCCAATCAAAAAGGAACGATTTTGATAACTGGACAGTGCGAAGTTTCTGTTGAGTGATTAGGCGGCAGAAGCCATCTGTTGCTGGGGTTCCGGAGGCCTGATTCTGGCAGCGAGTAATTTAGGAAGAAGTAGAGTGGGTCTACGTTTGGCTAAAA
>NZ_JAYGIG010000159.1:0-19116 GCF_034932105.1 Leptothoe sp. PORK10 BA2
GGTGTCTTTTCCCAATCCGCTTTACTGACCTCGGGAATCGATGGGAGAGCCTTGTCTTTCATCCGCTTACTCTAGCAGGTACTCTGCTGATTGAAACTCTCACAACTCAGACCCCCTGAATGCTTACCTCATATCAGTGCGGCTATTGTTTCCATGGCTGTTGTTTGGATTGGCCAGAGTTTGCCAGCCAATGCCATCAAAAAATATATCAATGTTCAACCCATTGAAATTTGCGATAACCTGGGGGGACGTTGTGCTGGTACGCCTATTTTTGCCTCCGAAACAAAGGCAATATGGGAAAAAGCAGGTCTTGATATCAACTTTTTGCCCACCCGCCAGCTAAATGAGTCCCTATTTTTAATCGCCACTGAGACCGCGATTGATTATGGTTTATTTTCAGGGATTCCCAGGACAGGTGTCAGTTCTGACCCTAAGACGATAAATGTCTGGTTTGCCCAGGATCTTTTCTATCATGGGGGAACAAGATTTGGTCGTGGCAGCATTGGTGGCAACAAGTTAGTCCTCAACTCTAGTGCCATCTCTAGTTTTAATGGTGGTAAGGGGCGTATTGATACCCTGGCCCATGAGCTAGGCCATAATTTAGGTCTGTTTCATCACCATGATGAGAACCACTTGCTGGCTGCGGGAGATCAACGCCAGTCCCCTGAAAGTCTGTTGGATATCACCACGAATCAAACATCGTTATTTTCTCAGCAAGAAATCTCAACGGTTTTTGCTAGCCCGTTTGTTAAAGATATTCCTCGGATTATTGTGGAAGGAGGGAGTGCTAATTCATTCGGTTCGGAAAATTTGTGGACAGTTAAATTTTTGAGTGGCTCAGAGGCCAGCTTAACTCGGCTGACATTAGATTTGTCCTCAGTGGGTGAGACCTTTAAATCAGCTAGCGCTATATCAGGCTTGAAAAACAACGTTTTCCAATTGGGAAATATGTCGGGTATATCGGCGGATGCGATCGCAATTACCGAAGAAAAGCATGGCGATTTAAAGCTGGTTTTAGACTTCACCAAGGGGGATTTTACCCTTGGTGATAGCTTTGATTTTGGGATTGATCCCACCCTATTCCCAGCATTAGAGAACCTAGGCTTTACCCCAGATGGGCTAACGGGTTCTGCGCTTACGTTGGAGTTGAGTGACGGTTACAGGATATTGTCTCAACTTCGGACAAGGGCCTTGGAAGAGACTGATACACCTACGGAAAATATTCCAGTTGCCAATCCCCAGACCGTTGAACCCACCCTCGAACTAGAGAGTCCATCGGCTCCTGTGGTGACGATTGAGCCCAGCCCAACTGTGACCATTGCTCAGATGCTGAATCATGGGGCTATAGCTGAGCTTGACCATATCCATGGGGCTGAGATAGACGAATCAGGAAGCCATGCCCATAACCATAGTCATGGAACTGAAGGGTTCCATGAGCATGACATAGAGGATAAGGATCTGCTGCCAGTAGTCAGTATTGAGCCGCTGTCTCCAGTAGTCAGTATTGAGCCGCTGTCTCCAGTCGGTGTTGGTGTAGCCTCTGGCGATGTTACTGAAGCCATACATGACCATGCATTGGGCGAGGATAACACTACTCTGAGTTTTGAATTCGCTTCAGATATTGTCATTCCGTTGCCAGCGCGGAGTGGCTCTCACTCTCCGATCTCAGTACCAGAGCCCTCGGGTTTATTAGGCATAGCCTGGGGAGGATTGGTATGGATGCGTTCGCGGCGGCAGGATTTGGCCCCAAAGCAACAACCCTAGGGATATGATCTGTCAGCACTAGGGGCGGCGGATTTCTACCGCTGCGTTGTATATGGTCTCATGGGTTTGTAAGGACTTTTCCAGATCCACAATGGGATTTGGATAGTCCACCCCCAGTCGGACATGACAGCGTTTTTGCTCTTCCGCATCCAAGGTCCAGGGACTGTGAATTTTGCGGCGAGGCAGCTTGGCTAGCTCTGGTAGCCAATATTTGACGTAGTTACCATCGGGGTCATAGTCCCTGGATTGTTTAGGAATATTGAAGTACCTAAAGCCTCGGGCATCGTTGCCAACACCAGCGGTATAGTTCCAGTTCCCCCAGTTGCTACAGACGTCATAGTCTATTAGCAGTGACTCAAACCATTCTGCCCCCATGCGCCAGTCGATGCCGAGATTTTTGGTGAGAAAACTGGCGACATTTTGACGGCCCCGATTGGACATAAAGCCTGTGGCAGCTAACTCTCGCATATTGGCATCCACCAGCGGATAGCCGGTTTCTCCCCGCGCCCACTGTTCAAACCTTGGCCAGTCTTGCTTCCAGGCAATCTTTAGCCCCCGTAATCCGCTGGGATAAAAGACGGTACTGCCGTGTTTGGCACAGATAAATCGAAAGAAATCTCGCCACAGTAGCTCAAATACTAGCCAGTAAGTGGAGTCATTGCGTATACGCTCTGTTTCGTAGGCCGCTACTTCTCCATGAATATGACGGGGCGATAGGCAGCCCAGGGCTAACCAGGGAGAGAATTTAGAGGAGTAGTCTGCTCCCAACATGCCATTGCGCGTTTGCTTATAGACCTGGAGTTGATCACTGTCCCAAAAATAGTGCTGTAGCCGCTGGAGTCCTGTGGTTTCCCCACCTTTGAAAGGTAGAACGCCCCTTTTATCAGGGGTTTTCTGCTCTAATCCGAGATCTCCTAGGGTGGGCAATGAACCGGTATCAACCTTGGGTAATGGGGGGATCTGGTGAGGCGAGCCCAAGGCGGTGCAAATCAGGCTGTTTTTTTCTACCTTTTTGCGGAAGGATGTAAATACCTGGGGTAGCTGTGAGATTTCAAATGGCAAATGGTCTGGATGGTAGAGGGTGGCTCCCCAGTAGGTTTTGTAGTTGATTTTGAGCTTAGCTAGCTGTTGCTTTAGGGGGCTATCGCTGGCGAGTTCTTCGCTGGTGACTTCTTGGTGCCAGTAGACGGCGTCAACTTGGAGGGACTGAGCGATCGCAACCACCTCGTCTTCTGGTTTTCCATAACGCACCACCAGATCTGAGCCTTTGGTCTGTAAGGATGCCCGCAGGTCTGCCACACTCTCCAGCAAAAACTGAGCACGGTAGGCCCCCGTTTTTGGAAATCCAAAGCTTGTCTGGCCAAACTGCCGTGGATCAAAACAATAGACGGGAATAATCTCTGCTTTTTGCCCTAGGGCGCGATGCAGTGGTTCATGGTCGTGGAGACGGAGGTCATTACGAAACCAGATCAGAATGCGCATTGACAGGATAGTGATAGGTGGGAAAGGGAAGCAAACTGATTTTTCTACTAGGATAGTATGCTAAATAAAAGTTAATACTTTATTCAGTACTCAGAGGAATGCGCAGCAATGGCGATTAAAGTGGGTGACATGGCTCCAGATTTTACCCTGCAGTCCCAGGCCGGAGAGTCGGTAACCCTGTCTAGTTTTAAGGGACAAAAAGCTGTCGTTCTGTACTTTTATCCAAAGGATGACACCCCCGGCTGTACCACTGAGTCCTGTACTTTTCGCGATAGTTTCCAAGATTTTCAGGAGCTAGGGGCCGAGGTGATTGGCATCAGCAGTGATTCCCCGGACTCTCACCAAAAGTTTGCCAGCAAGCACAACCTACCCTTCACGCTGGTGAGTGATACTGGTTCTAATGTTCGTAAGGCCTATGGTGTGCCCGCTACCCTGGGTCTGTTGCCTGGCCGCGTCACCTATGTAATCGATCAGGCTGGCACCGTGCGGCACGTGTTTGACTCCCAGTTCAACCCCACTAAGCATGTGACCGAGGCGCTGGGTATTCTCAAAGGACTGGGTTAGGGAGCTTGGAGCGATTTATGTTGCCACTTGCGCATTGAGCCAGGTGATGACAGCCGGGGAGCGGGCTGTGAATGTAATCACGTAGTCTTGGTCAGTGGGGCCTAGTTGTTGCACCTTGGCGTAGATGTCGGTCTCACCAATTTCTGTTGGGGCTGAGGGAGTGTTGATCACGAGCTTGATGTTGGTGAGCAGGCTCAGGGGTTCAGGGGCCTCAATATGGAGGAGGGCGGTTTTGGTCGATAGTTTTTGCAGGCTGCCCCGACTTTTCTCCGCACCGACCTGCTTGCCTTCGAGGGCGACATATTCTACCGGGATTATCTGGGTGAGGGGCTGTAGTGAGGGGCTTTCGTGGGTGAGGGAGAGGTTGTAAATATCGCCGCCGATGCCGGTGACGTCGTAAATGGTGATGGGGCGTTTAATTCCCTTGGGATAGACTTCGGCTTTGCTTTGGATGGCTAGGCGATGGTTGTTGATCTTGCCGATGTCCTGGTGAGTGTCTTCGGAAATAAAGATTTGGCCCCCGGTGGTGTAGGATTCGATCCGAAAGGTGAGGTTGACGGCACCGCCGATGACGCTATACTTGGTGCGTTTTTCAGAGCCAATATTGCCGACCACCACGCGTCCGGTGTTGATGCCAATACCCATTTCCTGCTCGGGAAATCCTCTGGCGCGCATGGCGGCATTGACTTGGGTCATGGCTTGTTGCATTGCGATCGCACAGGCCACCGCCCGATCGGGATGATTGTCATTCTCCTTAAGCTGGAGGGCGCCAAAAATGACCAAGATACCGTCCCCCATAAACTCATCAATGATGCCGTCATAGGCATCAATAATGTCGGACATGTAACCCAGGTAAAGGTTCAAAATCTCGACCACTTTTTCCGGGGATAGCTGTTCCGAAAGGGCAGTGAAGCCTCGCAGGTCAGAGGTGAGAATAGTAATCTCTCGGGTTTCGCCCCCCAGTTTGAGATTTTCGGGATTGTCCAGTAAATTGGCGACAATCTGGTCGCTGAGGTAACGGTTAAAGGTGCGACGAATTTCGCTAGCGCTATGGGCCACGTAGGTATTGACTCCGGCGGCCGCCCCGACGAGGGCCATCAGCGGAGGAATGACGGGGATCCACCAGCCTGCTAGGAGTAGGGCATAGGTGCCCAAGACCAAACTAGAAGCAATGGCCAGCAGCAGGGCTATTTGCCGCAGCAGGGACCGCTTTCCTGGGTTGCGCTGGATCCAAGTTAGGGTGGCCCCTAGGGTGGCCCATAGAAAAATCCAAAGAATTTCGACCGATTCTGGCCAGCTGCGAATCAGGGCTCGCCCGTCTAGGGCGGCGCTAATAATCTGACTGGTTAAATTGGCGTGGATTTCCACCCCGGCCATGTACCTGGGTAGGGCCAGCATTTTACTGCTGTGGGGCACCAAGAATCGATCCTTGAGACTTTCTGCCACCGGGCCAATGAGAATCACCCGATCCTGGGCCCAATTGTCCGGGAGCCGATCGTTGAGCAGGTCCCTTAGGGGCACCGTCTCAAACAACTCACTACCGCCACGATAGTTGATCAGGGTTTGGTACCCCTGGGCATCGGCGCGCACATAGCCGCCGTCATTTGTCTTTAGGGGCCGAAACGTAGCCCCATTCAGTTGCCAGACATCTTGTTTGTCTGTGGCTTCCGGGGTGATGCCCTCGGCCTCTAGATATAGCAGTGCCAGGTAAAGGCCCAGGCTCGGGGCGCTGTCACCTTCTGGTGTGGTGACCTGTAATAGTCCTCGCCGAATGGTGTTGTCATTGTCAACAATGCCGTCATTGATGCCGATTTGTCCCAGTTCTGCCAGGGTGGGTGGGGCGTCAATGGCATCACGATCTTGGTTATCGCCTAAAATCGTGCGAATGCCGATCAGATTCGGCGTGTTGCGGAAAACAGCCTCTAACTCTGCATGGCCCGGTTCGACGGGGATATCCCGAAAAATATCTAGGCCAATGGCCCGGGGACCCTGGGCAGCAAGCTTACTAATGGCCTCGGCATAGACTGCGTCTGGGAAGATGGCCTGTCCCTGCTGGCGGATGTCTTCTTCATCGATACCCACAATGGCAATGCGGGGGTCCCTGGTTTCGGAACGCCACTGCAGGTATTGATCGTAGATTTGCCATTCTAAAGGTTGCAGTAGCCCAGCGATTCTTAGCGAAACTACGACTAGGGTTACCGTCGGTGTGGCTATCACCACACCGCGCCATTGCCATAGGAGCTTTTTGAGGTTCATGGGTAATGGCTATGGAGTGATGCCCTCTAGCAATCTCTGGAGATTTCCAGACCTATTGGGCCTAGCCGTTGGCCCCTGGGAACTGGCAGGGGTGTCAGCTACGGGCTCAGTTTGCCTAGGGATTTGCTCAGGACTTGGTCCGGGGGCTTGGTCGGTGGTTTCTTCGGGAGTTTGCCCCAAAGTTTGTCCCACAATGGGTTTATCTGCCACGGAGTCGAGATCGACGGAGGATAGCAGCTCGGCCCAGGCATCTGGGTTTTGGGGCCGCAGGGATGCCGCTAAGGCAATGGTTTCTTGCCAGGCACCGGCGGTGGCGTAGAGTTCGGCCTGGGCTAAGGGATCGTCGGCGATGGCATCAAGCTGGGCTAAGAAATCTGGACTGGCGTCGATGCGCTGAATGCCTCCCCCTAGGAGAACGTCGTCTCCGCGATCGTTGGGGTCACAGATGAGGGCAAAATCCCAGTAATACAGGCTGCCAGACTCGAAGGTGGGGGTAACGCCATCGGCCTGGTATTGGGGTAGTTCGACCTGAATTGTGCCTGGCGTGCTGGGTAATGCAATGGTTTTTTGATAGGTGGTGTCTCCCAGCTCATTGACGATGGTCAATTCTGCCCCTGCGGCTGCGGTGTCAGGAATATAGAACCAGAGGGACATGGGAATGTCTCTATTGGCTCCAAAGGCGGTTGCGATCGCATTATGGGGCAATAGAGATGTGAGGGAAGGCTGATTGGTCGGGTCCAAACAAATTTCACCACGGGTACCCAGGGAGGGGCCTCGGGCCGGGGCACCCCGATCACTCGTGTTAGGAAACTGAACAGCATGGCTAGGACTGGCGGCGGCCACCATCAGTACCGTAAGCGAGGCTTGAATCAAGCGTGAATAAATAGACATGACGACTTTTTAATCTGGCTGTAGGAACTTAGGGATGGGTCAGGATGATGGGCGTTTAACTGGGTGTTTAAAGTACCTTACTGACGAGCTACAGAAGTTTCAGAATCTGTTTCGGTAACTTTTGAGTAGGCCAGTGAGAAAACTGTCTGTCAAAAGCAGTGGCAGTGGTGAACTTGAAAATCTTTTGAATAAACTGTATTACGTTCTGATGTATGGAGTTTAGGAGATCTCCCATGGATGCATGGTTGACTGCTCATCAGGAGTTTTCTCCTGTAGATTCCACAGCCCTCTATGTAAGAGAGACTACACAGCTGGATCTCGGTTCCAGTTGGGGATACATTTATCCGCGATCGATTCAGATATTTACCTACTAGATATTTATCAGGATATAGGAGAACTTTTCGGCCAGCATCATTCCTAAAATGGTCAATAGGTCAGATGAATTATGACGTTTCAGTCTCTGTGAGAAGTCAGGAGGCATAAATCAGGAGGTAGAAGACAGAAAGATTCTGTTCCCTGATAGCCGATCTGATCATGGCATTGACCGGGTACCCACTCAAAGCGGGACGTTTTCCCAAGGATAGTATTCAGGAGTCAGGAATCAGGGCCTCACTGGCTTCTGGCCCCTGATTTTCCACCTAACCAGGATTGCCCGGATTAATTTGATACCCCGCTTACCTGTCCGTTTCTGGGACCTCAAATGACACATCCAAATCCACCGAGCCGCTATCGGAGTTGAGGCCAAAATACCGAGCTTCTAAGCCTGTAATAGTGGTGTCTTCATCTAATGGGACTAGGGTGGTCACTGAGCCCAAGGACAGCAAATCCCCTGGCTGTAACTCTACCCCTTGGCTTTGTAAGGTATCTCGCAGCCAGCGCACAGCATTAATGGGATGCCCTAAGAGGGCGGTACTGTTACCCTCGGCCAAAAACTGGCCCTGCCCATTGTTGAGGACGACGCGAATATTGGCCAACTGCGCCAGGCCGCTGTCTGCAGGTTCCAGGTCAACCGGGTCGCCGACGACACCATATCGCGCTCCCACATTGACGGCCACCAAAGCGCCTGCATTCACCTGGGCGTCTTTTTCGTAAATCAAGTCGGGCAATTCTAGGAATGGAATCACGGCATCTAAGCCAGCCAGCAGTTCCAAATCAGTGACGGCTTGGTTGATGTCGGCGCTGCCCACCCGTACCATTAGGTCCCCTTCAGCATGGGGGCGGCTGCCAAATTTGAGGGGTAGGGTGGACCCACTGTCGAGCAGCATATTTTCTAGCAAAAAACCGTACAGGGGGTGATTCACCCCTAACTGAGCCTGGGCTTGGGGGCTGCTTAACGCTAGCTTGTACCCCGCGATGGCTCCCTCGTCCCCAGCGTTACCCATGAGACGGCGCACAAAGGTGATGTGTACGGAGTCAATTTGTTGCGAGGATAAGCCGTCTGTTAAAACGGGTGCTGGATAGCCAGCGGTGTAGTGCTGAAACAGTGATACTGCTACTAGGTCTGTATAGCTTTGGGCCAGCCGTAAGGGTTGTAGAGGTTTGGGTAGGGTTTCGGCCGCCTGGATAGCCGTGGCTCCACCAGCCATGAGAATGCCTATACCGATACCCTGTAGCCAGCGCCAGTTGTTCATATTCGTTCCTTTACTCGTTAGGTAATCTTATTAGGGAATAGGGAATGACTTAGCCGTTTAATCTAGGTAATTTATCTATCGTTTGTGAATTGAATGGGGGGATTTAGGTAGAACGAACCCTGGGGAAATAGTGGATCGATGGCATCAGGGCTGATGGCATCAGCATTTTTTGGTAATTGTTTAGAATACAAAACTTTGCCCACCATGGTACCCAGAAGGGTGACGCCTTGCGAACTGGTTTGTGCTGCTTTCAATTGAGGGGATATTGAGGGGATGAACCGATCTGGGTAGATCTGCTGTGGGGCCATATTTTTCAGCTGCAATCATTGTCAGTAACACCGGTTTGCCACCCTGCCGGTCAATCTCCAGTCCTTTGGTGACCTTATATGGGGGCCTTTGCCGGTCAATCCCCCGATTCTTTGGTTACTGTATATTAAAGGCGATATTAAAGGCGTCTACAATCATTCCCATAGGCGATGGTTAGACCATGATGTCCGTTGTCCTTGCGAACTCATACTCTATGAAGGCGGTAAAGTTTAAGCCGGACGTTGCTGATACCTGTGCGGTTCAGGCTACGTCTGCATCACCGACGGTGACTAAGGAGAAGGCTAATCAAACCACCCGACAGCCCTATCCTAACTACAAGATTATTGTGCTGAATGATGATTTCAACACGTTTCAGCATGTGGCTGAAACCCTGGTGAAATACATTCCCCACATGACCCCTGATCAAGCTTGGAAGCTGACGAATCAGATCCACTATGAAGGGCAGGCTACGGTGTGGGTTGGACCGTTGGAGCAGGCAGAACTTTATCACAGTCAGTTAATTCGAGCTGGGTTGACCATGGCTCCTTTGGAGAAGGCCTAAGCCATGGCCTCTAAATCCAAAGATCCCCAGGGTCGGGTGGTGCTAAACCATTCCACCCATGTGCCGGGGTTGTTGGCTATTCTCCATAGGCTGGCGGCCCATCCCCATATCAAAACGCTGACTCCGGCGGTGATTAGTCGGGGGCGTTCGAATGCGCCCAAACTGCGTTTGAAGATATCGGTGCCGATTATGGGTGGGTTTAAGCTGATTGCCCGTAAAGGCCAGTCGATTCAGGAAGTATTTGTGATTACGGAGCTGAGTGCTGAGCAGCTGACGGCGGCGATTGAGGCGGTGATGTGACGGAGGATTGGGTGGAGGAGGGTAGGGCGAGGTTTGCGATCGCAAACCCCACCGCCACTGCCTTCTACCGCTCCTCTAGCCAAGTGGGTCGTGATTTAGCGGTATTAGCCGCCGCCCTTTACCGGCAGCAGCAAGGACATCTGCGGGTAATCGATGCCATGACCGGTTGTGGTGTGCGGTCTCTCCGCTACTATCTCGAATCTGGAGCTGATTGGGTCTGGGCCAATGAAGGCAACCATGAGCTGCAGGCGTTACTGCGGGAGAACCTACGCCAGGGCATGGCCCCTGACTCCTATGGCATTACCCACCAGGATGCGAACCAATTATTTTTTAGCTGTGCCCAGCAGCAGGACTACTACGACCTGATCGACATCGACAGTTTTGGCAGTCCTAACCCGTTTGTCAGCACAGCCCTTTGGGCGATCAAGTTTGGCGGACTGCTATACCTCACCAGTACCGACGGACGCACCACCGGGGGCCATGCGGTTGACAAAAGCGTTCAACTCTATGGAGCCTGTGCCCGCAGCCATCCCGCCGTCCATGAGCAAGGGCTGCGGTTACTCATCGGCTGTGCTGCCCAGAAGGCGGATGAGCGAGGGTTTCACATTCAGCCGGTGTTTTCAATTTTTAATGGCTCTGTCCATCGGGTCATGGTGCGGGTGTTGCCCCGATCAGCGCCTCGGGATCAGGATGGATTTTTGGCCTATTGCCATGGCTGTGGTCAGTTTCGCACCGCCGACTGGCGGCAGTTGGGACATCTGGGGTGCGAAGTCTGTGGGCAAGCCCCAGTCGTTAGTGGACCCATGTGGTTAGGCCCTCTCCATGATGCAGAGTATGTCACCCAAATGGCGACATTGGCCCACCAATGGCATTGGCCCCAGCAGCTACAGCAACTCCTTACCATCATGGCAACCGAGGCCACCATGCCCCCCTACTATTATCCCCTGGCAGAATTAGGTCGCCGGGGCCAGATGGATATTCCCGCCAGGGATCGGTTGATTGAGACCTTGGGCCAGCATCACTACCGTGCCACCCGCACCCATCTGGATGCCCAGGCGATCAAAACCGATGCTCCTCTGGCTGTTTGTATTGAGATGGCTAAGTCCCTCGTCTGTTCTTAGTCACTTGTGTTTAGGCACTGTCCACTTTTTGGTGCCCATAGTTTTTTGTGTTGGCCATTCCTATATCTCTGCACCGAGGTTGCCCGATGGCCATTGGTTATATTCCTTTGGGAACGGGGCTTGTAACTTGTCCCTTGGGTTGTTGCCTCTGCGGTGTATACCCATATCGGATATCCCTTCCCATGGTTGCATTGATCCCCCCTAGCTCCCCTAAAGCCCTCCGGGCATGGGCAAGGCGTAAGAAAAAGGGGGCGTTGTACCATAGCGTCAGTTTTTGCCCACAACCGGAGTTCAAAGCTCCCCTTTTTTAGGGGAATTTAGGGGATCTAGCGACTTGTATGCATACCGGAGGTTGTTGTCCAGGGCTGGACGTCTACAACTTGTCAACTGTGTCCCCAGATCGAATATGTCCCCAGATCGAAATCTCTTTTTTGAGCTAGAGGTATTAATTCCTGTTTGGATTTGTTATGCAGCAACTCTATGATTTAGTATCTAGAAGTGCGTAAACGCATTCGTAAAAACTCTTTTATTCAGTGAGCTATGGCAATTCCGACCCAATACCCCATCATGGTCATTGGAGGGGCAGAAGATAAGGTCGGTGAGCTTATTATATTGACTAATTTCTTCAATAGTGCTGGTGGCACCCAGGCAACGATTGGTATTGTCCCCTGTGCCTCCCAAGAACCCAGTCTCGTGGGTGAGCGCTATCAGATTATCTTCACTCAGCTGGGAGCCCAATGCATTCGGGTACTGGATATTCGCTCTCCCAACGAGTGTGACGAGGAGCGTTGGCTCGAACTTTTAGAAGGTTGTACGGGGGTCTTCCTCTCCGGTGGCGATCAGGTTCGCTTGTACGACTTGCTCCAAGACAGTACTTTTATTACCACGATCAAGCAGCGTGTTCAGATGGGCACGTTGGTGCTGGCGGGTACCAGTGCTGGTGCTGCAGTGATGGGGGAAAAGATGATTTCCGGCGGGAGTAGTGGTGAATCGCCCAATCGTGGCCTAGTGGATTTAATGGATGGTTTGGGCATCATTCCGGAGCTGTTGGTGGATCAGCACTTTCACAATCGCAATCGCATGGCTCGACTGATGAGTGCGATCGCAGCCCACCCCGACAAGCTCGGCATGGGCATTGACGAAGACACCTGTGCTGCCTTTAAGGGGGATGGTACCTTTGAGGTGCTCGGCAAAGGCTGCATCACCATCATTGATCCTGGGGAATTAAGCCACACAAACTACCGCAGCTCTGGTGACACATCTCCCCTGAGCCTGCATGATCTCAGGGTGCATATCCTCAACTCAGGCGACCATTATGACTACAAACAGCGCTCTGTGTGCAGGCCTAGACTTGGGGTAGCCGCCAATGTCTAATCATTGGGCTTTAAAATCCCACAATCAAGTTGCAGTGGTTGCATGGGTAACATTAATAGCAACCATAGAAAGCCCCCTAACGGCGTGATTCAGTGCCGAAAAATGCATGTTTTCATGCATATAGCGCATGGCTGCCTAGGGTAATGTTATGAAGAAGTGACAAAAAGAGTACTCCGCAATGCTACCCAACGGGTGTTGTATCACTTAATACAGTTACTCAATCAGTTACTCAATACCCTTCTAGAAAGCTTGCTTAGCAACCTCAGGTCCGATTTTTACTTGGGGAACTGCTCGGGAAATGTCGCCAAATTTACCGTCTTTTCTATGAAATATTCCGGTCAGAAATCTGAATAAACCCCTTAAGATCAGTTATATTTGTAGTCAAATTTACAAAAATACATAGATTAATCAATTGGTGAGCCCAAGCTAATTCTCTGCCGGTGTTCCTAATTCCATGAACAGGTTTTCCATGCAAAGAAGAGTCTAAACGTCCTTTGTGTGAGGTTAAAAGCCTGCACCTGCTTTCCGTTGGCATCTACAATAAACCCCCTTTCTCGTTTATGAAAATTCTGCAAACGCGCACACTTCGCGGCCCCAACTATTGGAGTATCCGTCGACCCAAGCTGATTGTTGCGCGTCTCGACTTAGAAGACTTGGCCAATCGTCCTTCGGATACCTTGCCCGGTTTCTACGATGGGTTGGTGCAGGCGCTACCGAGTCTTGAGGAGCATCACTGTTCGCCAGGCTGCAAAGGTGGGTTCTTGATGCGGGTGAAAGAAGGCACCATGATGGGGCACATTGTGGAGCATGTCGCCCTTGAACTCCAAGTATTGACGGGGATGACTGTCGGCTTTGGCCGCACCCGAGAAACCAGTACCCCTGGCATCTATCAAGTCGTTGTGGAATATCAAAACGAAGCCGCTGGTCGCTACGCCACCCGTGCTGCCGTTCGCCTATGTCAAAGCATTGTTGAGACTGGCACCTATTCCCAGGATGAGTTACAAACGGACCTGGCAGATTTGAGAGAACTGCGTACAGAAGCGTCTTTGGGCGCAACGACTGAAGCCTTAATGACTGAAGCCGAAGTGCGTGGTATTCCTTGGGTGGAATTGGAAAACTGTGACCTGTTCCAGCTGGGCTATGGCAAATATCAAAAGCGCGTCCAGGCTGCCCTGACTTCTTCTAGCAATGTGCTCGGTGTCGAGCTGGCCTGCGATAAGGAACGCACGAAGGCCATCCTGGAAAACATGGGTGCTCCCGTACCTCTGGGGCAGCTGATCTATTCTTTTGGCGAGCTGGAAGCCGCCATTGAACAGCTGGGGGGATATCCCATCGTCATTAAGCCCTTAGACGGCAATCACGGCCGGGGGATCACCACAGATATTCGCTCCTGGCAGGAAGCCGAGGTCGCCTACGACCGGGCGAAGGAAATTTCCAAAGGTGTGATTGTCGAGCACTTCTACACAGGGCGTGACCATCGAATTTTGGTGGTAAACCATCAGGTGGTGGCGGTGGCGGAACGGGTGCCCGCCCATGTGGTCGGTAATGGCAAAAATACTATTGCTGAGCTGGTGGCGCTGGAAAATCAGGATGAGCGCCGGGGGAATGGCCATGACAATGTGCTGACCCAGATCCAGCTAGATGCCTCCACGGATGAGATGCTTATCCGTCAAGGGCTGACCTCGGAGACGGTGCTAGAGGCTGGACAGGTAGTCTATCTGCGAGCGACGGCCAATCTGAGTACCGGAGGCACCGCTATTGACCGCACTGATGACATTCATCCAGAGACGGTGTGGCTAGCTGAGCGAGTTTCCCGGATTATTGATCTCGATATTGCTGGGATCGATGTGATTACCACTGATATCAGCAAGCCGCTGCGTGAGGCGGATGGAGCCATTCTGGAAGTCAATGCGGCACCGGGTTTGCGGATGCACTTAGCCCCTAGCGAAGGGGTGGCTCGCAATGTGGCGGCTCCGATTTTGCAAATGTTGTTCCCACCGGGAACGCCCACGAGAGTTCCCGTTGTGGCAGTGACGGGCACCAATGGTAAGACCACCACCACCCGTTTGATTGCCCACATTGCTAGACAGGTCTACGAGGCCGTGGGCTTTACCACCACCGATGGCATCTATATTGGCGATCACCTGATTGAAAAGGGTGACACCACAGGTCCCCAAAGCGCCCAGATGATTCTGCAAGATCCCACCGTGGAGATGGCGGTGTTAGAAACTGCCCGAGGCGGTATTTTGCGCTCTGGTTTGGCCTTCCAGAGCTGTGATGTGGGTGTGGTGTTGAATGTCGCCGCTGACCACCTGGGTCTGGGGGACATCGACACCATTGACCAAATGGCTCGGGTGAAAGGGGTGATTGCTGAGGCGGTCCACGCCGATGGCTATGCGGTGCTCAATGCCGATGATGACCGGGTGGCTGCCATGGCGGATCTGGTGGTTGGCAAGGTGGCTTATTTCTCGATGGATGCCCAGAACCCTTTGGTGCGAGACCATGTGAGGGATGGCGGCATTGCCTCTGTTTACGATGATGGTTACATTGTCATTTTGCAGAATGAGTGGGTACACCGGATTGAGAATGTGGAAAAGGTGCCCCTAACCTTGGGCGGGCGGGCTTCATTTATGATTGCTAATGCCTTGGCGGCCAGTTTGGCCACCTTTGTCCAGGGAATTAAGGTGGAGCAGATTCGGGCTGCGCTGCGCAGCTTTGAGGCATCGGCTAAGCAGACGCCGGGCCGGATGAATCTGTTCAATATGGGCAACTACCAGGTGTTGGTGGACTATGCCCACAATCCTGCTGGCTATGAAGCGGTGGGCGGCTTTGTGAAGAACTGGTCGGGACCTACCATTGGTGTGGTGGGTGGTCCTGGGGATCGTCGGGATGAGGATTTGATCGGCCTGGGGCAGCTGGCGGCCACATTCTTTGATCGCATTATTGTGAAAGAGGATGATGATCGTCGGGGGCGTCCTGCTGGAAATGCAGCGAGTCTGATTGTTCAAGGGATAGCCCAAGCGGTTGATTCATCTGCGTCCCACATGGTGCAGTTGGATGAGACTGCAGCGATTGAATATGCGTTGGAGAATGCGCTTCAGGATGCTTTGGTGGTGATTTTCCCGGAGCAAGTAACTCGGGCGATTGAGTTAATTCAGGCGCGCAATCCAATTGTGGATGTGCCAGGTGAGACCGCTGCTGGTCAGTCGGTGGACCCTTTAACCCTGGAGGCCATGGTATTCCGCGGTCTGTAAAGCTAGCATCGGATTAATTCTGTTGCTGGTCTAGATATCTTGTGGCGTTGTTGATTTTGGGTATGAATTGGTCGGCCAAATATTGGCTATCGGCCAGATCGGTTTATGCCCTAACTCAGCAACGGCTATCTTTCTCCTTGGTTCCGGTCTCTAATGTGGGGAGCTGAGGAGAATTTTTTTATGGGAATGTCCCAGCTGCCCAAAGCGCGAGACATCATATAGGTAGACAGGTAGACATCAAGTCTGCAGGAGCGTTGAACTGAGTATGGGTTTTGAGCGTGCCAGTGTGATTGAATCTGATCCTCAGATAGTAGATGAGACACGAATCCGAGCGATCGCAACCGAGTTGCTGGCAGAAAGTACCGGGGGGCGTTCTCTGTTGGCCAAGATGCAGGATCAGCTGCGTTGGGATGACAAGCTGTTGAGCTGGACGATGGATAACCCTGGCCTACGGGTGCAGCTATTCCGGCTGATTGACTGTTTGCCTGCGTTGACCACCAAGGCAGAGGTGGCCCGACACCTGCAGGAGTATCTCAGTGTTGAAGACGTGGAGCTACCGCCTGCCCTAAAGGGGTTGCTCAATTTTACTGCTGCAGATTCTATGGCGGGAAAAGCGGCGGCTACCACCCTGTCCACAGCGGTAGAAACCCTGGCCCGTAAGTACATTGCGGGTTCAACCCTAAAGGAAACCCGCAAGACAATTGAAAAACTGCGGAGGCAGTCCATGACCTTCACCATGGATGTGCTGGGGGAGGCTGTGATTACAGAAACTGAGGCCCAGGCCTATCTGGACCAGTATTTGACGTTGACGACCCAGCTCACCGAAGCGTCCCAGACATGGTCAACTGTGCCCCAGGTAGATAGGGCTGATGGTGTTGCCCTATCTAAGGTGCAGGTGACCGTTAAGCTGACGGCGTTTTACTCCCAGTTTGATCCGCTGGATGTAGCGGGCTCCCAGGCTAAGGTGAGCGATCGCATCCGTCTACTTCTTCGCCATGCCAAGGATGTGGGTGCGGCGGTGCATTTTGACATGGAGCAGTACCGCTACAAAGCGGCCACCTTGACTACGTTGAAAGCACTTTTGAAGGAAGCAGAATTTTGCGATCGCACCGACATTGGCCTCACCCTCCAAGCCTACCTGCGGGACAGTTACTCCGATCTCCAGGGGATAATTGCTTGGGCCAAGGAGCGCGGTAATCCCATCACCGTGCGTTTGGTCAAGGGGGCCTACTGGGACCAGGAAACTATTATTGCCCGTCAAAACCATTGGTCTACCCCTGTTTATAACCATAAGTCTTCCACCGATGCCAACTTTGAGCGCATGACGCGGTTGTTGTTGGAAAATCACCAGCATCTCTATGCTGCCATTGGTAGCCATAACGTGCGCTCCCAGGCCCATGCCATCGCTATTGCCGAGACCTTGGAGATTCCCCAGCGGTCCATCGAATTTCAGGTGCTCTACGGCATGGCGGACAACCTGGCCACGGCCCTAGCCAAGCGCGGCCATCGAGTGCGGGTGTACTGTCCCTACGGGGATTTGATTCCCGGCATGGCTTACCTAATCCGGCGGTTGTTGGAGAATACGGCTAACAGTTCTTTTCTGCGTCAGTCTGTCTCCAATGTGGCCGCTGATGAGTTGTTGGCACCGCCGGTTTGGGGAGAGGGAGATACGGATAGGGACAAGGTTCAACCGGAAGAGAGCCGATTGTCGTTTCATCCGGTGGCGGATACGGACTTTGCGATCGCAATCGCCAGAGACCAAGCTACTAAAGCCTTAGAAACGGTCCAACAACAGCTTGGGCAACCCTATTGGCCATTGATTAATGGTGAATTAGTCCAGACCGAAAACACCCTGCCATCAGTGAATCCATCGGTACCCACCGAGATTGTGGGGGTTGTGGGACAGGTGACGATTGATCAGGCGGAGGATGCGATCGCAGCCGCCAAAGCCGCCTTTGCCACCTGGAAAAAGACACCTGCCTCGGAACGGGCCCATATCCTGCGGCGGGCGGCGGATCTGTTGGATCAGCGTCGCCACGAGCTGAATGCCTGGATGGTATTTGAGGCAGGGAAACCTCTGCATCAAGCCGATGCGGAAGTATCTGAAGCGGCAGATTTCTGTCGGTATTACGCCGCTGAGATGGAACGGTTGGAGGCTGAGGTGATCTATGACGTGGCGGGGGAATGCGATCGCTATCTTTACCGGCCCAAGGGCATTGTCCTTGTCATTTCCCCCTGGAACTTTCCCCTCGCTATCCCCACCGGCATGACCGTTGCCGCCCTGGTCACCGGCAACTGCGCCCTGCTTAAACCCGCTGCGGCCACCGCCGTCATCGCCGCTAAGCTCACCGAAATTTTGGTGGAAGCGGGCATTCCCAAAGGCGTATGCCAATACATTCCTGGCCCTGGGTCCACCGTGGGTTCCCATTTGGTGAAGCATCCCGACGTACACATGATTGTGTTCACCGGCTCCCAGGACGTGGGCTGTCAAATTTATGCGTCAGCTGCTATTCTCCAGCCGGGACAGCGCCATCTAAAGCGGGTGGTGGCAGAGATGGGGGGCAAAAACGCCATCATCGTGGATGAAAGCTCCGATCTCGATCAGGCGGTGCAGGGGGTGGTGTATTCCGCCTTTGGCTACAGTGGGCAGAAGTGTTCCGCCTGTTCCCGTGTGGTGGTGCTGGCCTCGGTGTATGAACCGTTTGTGGCTCGCCTTGTGGAGGCGACGAAGTCCCTCAACGTGGGTCAGGCCATCGATCCTAGTACTAAGGTGGGTCCAGTGATTGATGCAGCGGCCCAGGCCCGGATTCGTCAGGTGATTGCCCAGGGTAAAACAGAGGCTACTCTGGCCCTGGAGTTACCTGCTCCAGACATCGGCTACTTTGTTGGGCCGACCATTTTTACGGATGTTGACCCCCAAAGCTCCCTGGCCCAGGAAGAGATTTTTGGCCCGGTGCTATCGGTGCTCAAAGCCCAGAACTTTGACCAGGCGTTAGAGATTGCCAACGGTACAAACTATGCCCTCACCGGTGGCTTGTATTCGCGCACGCCATCCCATATTGACCAAGCTAAGGCGGAATTTGAGGTGGGAAATCTCTACATCAATCGCAGTATTACGGGGGCAATTGTGTCTCGGCAGCCCTTTGGTGGGTTTAAGTTGTCGGGGGTGGGGTCGAAGGCCGGTGGTCCGGATTATCTGCTGCAGTTTTTGGAGCCTCGCACGGTGACGGAGAATATTCAACGGCAGGGATTTGCACCGATTGCAGGGATGGACTAGGGCGATTTTTGAGCCTCCCAAAAAACTGGCTTAAAGATACAGATTCACGGCACAAAATCTTCCCACCAGCTCAATAAAGGATGATTTTATGCAGTACATAAACCAAGTCCAGGTTGAGAACCCTAATTCTGGCCCACCCTGCGGGAAGCAAGCTACACCCCCAGCCCCTCCTTTTCCCGGAGGGCGTTCGCGAAGCGTATCCAGAGGCTTAAAGGGTGACAGCGTAGCTATAAAGCATGTTCCATAAGGGATAGAGCGAGAAAACCACGATGAAAATAGAGTCGTTTATTCGGTTTGAGAGCGATCAACTTCAAGGCCGAATCCGCCCATATAT
>NZ_JAYGIG010000160.1:0-18005 GCF_034932105.1 Leptothoe sp. PORK10 BA2
ATGTTCTGCCGTATTCGCGGTTACCTATCCACTCTACGCAAACAGGGGCATAACGTTCTGGATGCCCTCATGGGATTGTTCTCTGGAAACCCTATAACTCTCCTACCCCAGCCTGAGTAGTTACGACCGGGCAGGAGACAACAGGTAATGCACATGATTGGGCATCACACAAAGACCATAGAGAATGACAGGGGGTACACCCACCCATAACAAACTGTTGAGTGCGTTGAATGCGTTGATGTGGTTTGGATTACGGAAACAGCTTTATACGGTATTTGTGACGGACCAACGACTGTGGTTTCCGGCGGTTGACCTGTTACGTATCCCGATGTCATGGTTGTTGCGGACCCGCCGGAGTTGAAATCGGGGCGCAAGGATACTGTGATTAACCCAATCTTGATTGCCGAAACGCTCTCACGATCGACTCAAAACTATGATCGCGGCGACAATTTTTTGCACTATCGCACCATTGAGACTTTTCAAGAGTATGGGTTGGTTGACCAGTATCGTCCGTTTGTGGAACATCATGTAAGGCAGTCTGCGCACCAGTGGCTATTGACTGAGTATCAGGGAGTAGATACGTCTTTTTCGCTGGTATCGGTGCCAGTCAAAATTGCCCTGGCTGATTTATATGAGGGGATTAAATTTGAGGCTGCTGAGGAGGGTGATGGTGAGGTGGAGTAACTTGCCCTCAAGATAGTAAGGCGGATAAGGTCTTTGTACAGTGCATAGGCTCCTGACATGTCTGACATTATGTCGGGCTTTTTTCTTTGGTGTTGATGCTTGCTATCTAGCTACAGTTGTTCTAGATAAGTCAGTAGTTAATATACTTAGGGCAGATTTATCTGACTGCTTTAGTTATGTCCCTGTTCTATGTCTGACTCAGTTCGTTGTCAATATTGGTGGCGCTACATCCTAGGATTTTTACTAGGGGTGTGTCTGGTGCTTGCCAGTGCTGGCCCATTAGCTGCACAGCAAGTGATTACATGGGAGGATTTACAGCCCCAGACCACCACATTGCAGAACCCCTATGGGCATCTGTCTACTGAGCAGGCCTATGATTTATCCATGTTGGTCCGTCTGCAACGGTGGGTAGATCAAAATCAGGTTGATGCTGAGACGTTTGAGGCTCAAGAAGTGCAGCGGCTAAGGCAGAAGCTTGAGGACCAAGGGTTAGATGTGGCTCGGCTCCTCACTCAGGTTGATCAGGCTCAAGCCTATTGGCAAGAGCAATCTCAGTCTACGAATATGCGCTTGGAAGAACAGGCTGTCACCCTTTCAGGCTATGTTTTGCCGTTGGCTTGGGACCAGGAGCAGCGGGTCACTCAGTTTTTGTTGGTTCCCTATGTGGGGGCTTGCATTCATGTGCCGCCACCGCCACCTAATCAAATTGTCTATGTGGAACCAGCGGTTGCGATTGAGACGCCTGGTTTGTTTGCCTCTGTTTCAGTTACTGGCCAGCTGCGACAACAATCTGCGAGCTATGATTTGTTTCGTGTGGATGGTACTCGCTCGGTTGATGTGAGTTATGCTCTCGCCCTGACAGATATCACGCTCAATCAGCCAGAGTCTGGGGAATCTGCGCTGTCTATACCCGCTGGCCCGATTTGGAAAACATTGCCGGTCAGAGTCTCAGCGGTTTTGACCCAGGCGATGGGTAATTTGCATAGCCAGCGTTCCACGGGCGCTTTTTTGTTCGGGTTGCTGTTGGCCTTTAGTTATGGGGTGCTTCATACTCTGGGACCTGGACATGGCAAAGCAGTGATTATCTCCTACTTTGTGGGTAAAGGTGGCAGTTTACGTCGGGGACTAGTCATGGGGGTGCGTATTGCCGTGGTCCATGTGCTGTCGGCTATTGTTGTTGTTGTGCTGACGGATACTGTTGTGCGTCAGGCGGGGGGAAGTACTCCTGATAATTATCGAATAGTGCAGTTGATTAGCTATGGCGCGATCGCAACTATTGGAGCCTGGCTGCTTTGGCAAGCTCTACATACGGTTCAAGAACCTCACCATAACGTCGTTGTTTCTGAGCTAGTTTTGTCACCTAGCCTCACCCAACAGTTGTCAGAGACTAAGCCACGCTTACCGCAGCTATGCAATTGTTTGACCTGTGATGATCGGGAAGGAGGGGGAGGATGGTTATCCCTGGCCATTGGTGCAGTGCCCTGCAGTGGAGCCCTGCTGGTGTTGCTCTATGGGCTGGCGAATAATCTGTTGTGGCCCAGTGTTGCCATGGTGTTGGCGATTTCTGTCGGTATGGCGATCACCCTGGCTTGGATCGGGGCCATGGCCATCATGGGACGGCAATATGCCGAACGTCGTCTGGGAAAAAGACAACAATGGTTAACCCAGGGGGTCAGAATTTTGGGCGCAAGCTGTGTACTTTTGCTGGGGCTAGGGTTATTTGGGGTGACCTTGGCATCCGGTGGTCTGTCATTTGCCCTGCCTTAACTTAAAAGAGAGTAACTCTGCAGGCATGGGGTCCAGAGTTACTCTCTTTTTTTGCATACTTTTGCAGATAAACCTTGTCCACGTCCAGAGCTGTAGTTTTTTCGGTGGGAAACCTCCAGGTTTCAACTTGGGCGTGGTTTAAGTCGTTTACGGGTTTACCTACATCGAGGTCTGTTGTTGTCCTAGTAAACAGCGAGCACAGCTACATTCCAGCGCATCTAGGATGGGATTGGAGTCTGCTTGTACTAGATGCGGGATGCCATTGTCTGTGGGCTGATCGGCATGGCTAGCCATGACTGGCTGAGCCATGGTTAGGGCCAAGGCCAATGAGCCAGAGCAGCCGAGAGCCGTTAGTATATTGGGCTGGTTAAGCATAGGATTTGCGATCGCATTATTTTGCCCCTACTATACCCTGTCCAGCCAAATTCGGTTTCTCAGCCCAGAGAAATTCAGTTGACATAGAGGGATGAACCTTTTGGCATGGCAATTGTTCGGGGTGAGCTGCTGCAGGTGGTGGCGACCACTACTGTGCTTTGCGATCTGACGGAGCAAATTGCCCAAGATACGATTGCTCTGGCCTGTTTGCTGGAGCCTGGTCACGATCCTCACTCCTATCAGGCTAAGCCCTCGGACCGCAAAGCCCTCGATGCAGCGGCGTTAGTGTTATATTCGAGCTAGCGTAAGAGGGCAAAGCTATGACGCTCGCTACACCCAAAACCTATACCGCTGAAGAGTATCTGGCTCTGGAGGTGGAGTCTGAGCTGCGCCATGAATACTGTGCTGGAGAAATTGTAGAAATGACTGGGGGTACACCCAATCACAATGAAATCATAGCCAACCTGATCTTTTTGCTCAAAATGGCGCTAAGGCAGCAACCGTACAGCATTTTTGTCACAGATCAGCGATTATGGATACCCGAGCATGATGTCTATACATATCCAGATGTGATGGTGACATCGCGTCCACCAGAACTCAAGTCCGGACGTAAAGATACTGTTATTAATCCGATTGTGATTGCTGAAACTCTCTCACGTTCGACTCAAAACTATGATCGTAGTGAGAAGTTTGTTCACTATCGCACTATTGCATCGTTTCAAGAATATGTGTTAATTGACCAGTATCGTCCTTTTGTAGAGCACCATGTCAAACAGTCTGAGCATCAGTGGCTACTGACGGAGTATCAGGGGCTAGATGCGGCTTTTTCACTGATGTCGGTGCCGGTTGAGATTGCGTTAGCTGATTTATACGAAGGCATTGAGTTTGAGTCTGCTGACACAATGGCGCCGTCACCATGAAAAGCTGAATCAGCCCGCTGACCCCGACGGGTAACTTCCACCGCGCGGATGAGGTGATTTAGCTGGATGACAATGGTTGCTGTACTACAGTGCTATTGCTAATTAGCGCTGTTGACTTCTACCCTCAGCTAGAAAATAGCCGAGCACTACACCGCTCAAACTGCAGACCAAATCTAGCGAATCCAGCGTTCGGTAAGGCGATATTCCCTGGACAATTTCCTCGGCTGTCATGACTAGCCCAAATAAAACTGGAAACGTAGGTAACCACCGCAGACCTTTAAAGTGCCGTTTATTCAACACCCGATGTCCTAAATAGCTAGCGGCGGCATAGAGCGCTACATGGCCAATTTTGTCATAGTAGGGAATGTTGTCTAGTAAATCTAGGGGTAAATTATTGGTGTAGGCGGCCCATAGGATCAATAAAAATAAGCTGCCATAACCTGCGGCTAGGACGGCAATGTGGCGCTGGGGAGCTTGGCGGTTTGATGACGTTTTCATAGGAACGTTTGCCCAGAGATGTTTTTATAGAATGGTGGATAGCGGGTTGGGATGATGCCGAGCCGATTACGCCGATCTACAGTGGGTAATGTCCCGATCTCGGATATATGCAAACATCAACTGCAGGTGATATTGAGCCATGGGTAATCAACTGAGGCCTTGGTGGCGTCGATTGGGACTGGGGCTGGGGATGGTGGCCTTAATGCTGGGGATGGTGGTGTTTTACGATGTGTCCTCTGGTGCCCAGTCTGAGGTTGGGGACCTGAAGGTGGATGGTGGGCGGTTGAGTGTCCACTTAACCCAACTCGCCACCGAACGCTACTCCAACCTAGCCTTGGCCCGCACCCGTGCCTACTTGATCCAGGAACTGCGATCCTACGGCTATGAACCCATGGCCCAACCCTTCGGCCCTGGCGATGGTTCTAGCGACAGTGTCGGGACTAACCTCAGCGTGATTCGTTTAGGTACCCAGGACCCCGACCATAGAATTTTGGTCGGGGCTCATTATGACTCTGTGGCGGGTTCCCCTGGGGCGGATGATAATGCCAGTGCCGTTGCTGCTGCCCTGGAAGTGGCTCGTCTGTTTGTTAATTACCCCACGGATAAAACTCTGCAGGTGGTGTTTTTTGACCAGGAGGAACTGCAGCCCGAAGGGGCGGGGCTACGGGGGAGTAATGCTTTTGTGAATAGGCCGGGCAACTTGGATGGTTTAGATAGTGCCGTAATTTTAGAAATGTTGGGTTATGCCTGTTATGAGCCGGGCTGTCAGAGCTATCCAGCGGGGTTAGAACAGCAGGATTTGCCTAGTCAGGGGGATTTTATTGGTGTGCTTGGGGATGCGGAACATCCGGATCTGTTGGCGGCGTTTGCCACTGAGGAGGAACTGGCGTCCCCCGAGGAGAGAACTTTGAGGGCGGTAACATTGCCGGTGCCCGTGGGGGCATTGCCGTTTATGCCAGATTTGTTTCGCAGCGATCATGTGCCCTTTTGGTTAAAGGGGGTGGGGGCTGTGATGGTGACTGACACTGCCAATTTTCGAAACCCTAACTACCACCGCAGCAGCGATACGGTGGAGAGTTTAGATTTAGACTTTTTGGGCCAAACAACTCAGTATGTGGTGGACCGCTTGGAGAGATTGTTGACGGTGAGCTAGTTGCTTCTAGGAGCTGACGGCTTGTTCTGGGCTGGGGTTTTCTATGGAGGAGGAGGAGTCTAGGGCAGATTTTGGGTGCAGGGGCTGGTGTTCTATTTTGTTCGCGGTCTGGCTCTCTGTTTTGTTCTCCTCTTTCTGATGTTCTTCTGAAGCATGGCTATTGTCTAGGGCGACAGTCTCTGGACTGACAGTGCCAGAGTTGCTAGGTGATGATTCTGTCTGCAGGGCGTCTTTTTCGAGGATGTCTGTGGTGAGGATGTCTTCTGTCTGAAGCGTGTCGTCTGGCGCCGGGGTCAATAGTAAAAGCCGTTTTTTGGCCCTGGCCATGGGTTGAATGAAGTCGGCGATCCGATCTTCTACCCAGATTAAGCCAGCTCCGAGGGCTTCGGCGAGGGTGCTGATGAGTCGGTAGAGGGCGACACTGCTAAGAAGTAGTCCGGTGGGGATTTGATGGCCGAGGAGTGCGATCGCAACCGCTTCAAAGACCCCCAACCCGCCCGGTGCTCCAGGCACCACCAGACCCATTAACCAGGCCAGGCTAAAGGCCCCCATCACCGGCAGAAACTGACCTGGTTTCAAAGCTTGCAGCGCCACAATCGTCATAATGAATCCCAGACCGCGCAGGGCGACGAACCCCAACTCTCCCAGCAGGGAGCGCCAGGGATAGGTTTGTAACCGCAGGGTGCTGGTAATGACCGTGAGGCCTTGATCCTTGGCCTTGGCCTTGCCCAGTTTCCGCAGAAATGGATTGAGGAACCGGGGATGAATCGCCACCAGCATGGCTACCAATGCCCCCAAGGTCAGCACTAGCAGCCGCCAGTCGCTGGCCACCGTAAAGCTATAGCAAATTGTTGCCAGACCTAGGGCGGCGGCTGCCATCAGCACCGGTTCTAGCAACACCCCAACGATGGCCGCGCCGGTGGATGAGCCAGTGGACTGCAGTTCTCGCACCCGACCATAGAAGTGCCACACATTCCCCGGCAGATACTTGGCAATGTTGGTTTTCAGGTAAACCACCGTAGACCAGCGACCATCCCGAGGCTGTCCGATGGTATGCAAAATGATGTGCCACACCCACCCCGACCAAATATGCGCGATCAACGTTATGCCCAACGCAATGGTCAGTAGGGGCAGAGTACCGCTACTGAGTTCAATGCTTCTAACTTCTTGCCAATGATCCTTGAGGGTGTTGGCGAGAAAAAATAGAATGCCACCGAATAAAAACCAGCGAAGGATACGTTTAACCATGGATGGGGAGAACCAGCGTATAAAACGGCGGTGTGAAATGATTGGGCAGGATTTGGGCCAGGGCTCTGGGTAGGAGTTTGGCCAGGGTTCAGGAGTATTAAACCTTGTTCACGTTAAAAACTGTAGGGTTTATAACTCAGACTTTGGATTTGGATGGTTAATTTGCAAACACTTTAGACTGCTTGCTGGGGTTTATAGCCTCCCATAATACGTCCACTACATCGATATTGCTGGTAATAGGTCTGACTGACGGGATCGCTCAGGTCTACGATGGAATCGATCCCAATGCCATTGCGGCCCTGGTCTTTGCCGGAGCTATGGATGTAGCGCCCTTGCCCCAGGTGTAAGGCCACATGGGTGGTGCGTTCCGGGGTGCCAAAAAAGATCAGATCCCCAGGGAGCAGCTCGGCTTGATCGATGGTGTTGGTAAAGGCTTCCTGCTGATAGGAATCGCGGGGTAGGGGCACTCCCACCGAGGCAAATGCTGCCTGCATCAGGCCCGAGCAGTCGTAGTTGGGGGCGACGGTGCCTCCCCACAGGTATTGATTGGGGACGGCCATGGCGGCTTGGGTAAAGGCAATGGCCCCAGGAATGGCTTGCTCGATGTCTTGGCGGGTGACGGTGGGGGGCTGGTAGGGTGCAGCGGCTGGGGTGATGGCCTCCAGGTCCGTGAGCCGGAGCCAGCCGGGATAGTCATCGGCGACGAGGACGATGCGGATGCCCGTGGGTTCGATGGCGGTGATTTTAAGCGGGTATCCGGCGGCGGCTTGGGTGACGAGGTCGGGTTGATCGGGAATTTTGTAAAGGTTGAGGTTGCGATCGCATCGATACTCAGCCCCAGGCTCCAACCGCCAGCGATTTTTTAACTCTTCCAGTCGCATCACGTCCCCTCCCTTTTCCTCGTCTTGGCACGGTATCCACAAGATGCAGCCCCTACTTTAATCCAAAGTTTCACTAACCGGGCCCCCTGAATCTAATTGCTCGATTTAACGAATGAGCCAATACATCAGACAATAAAAAATATTCTGTTGCAATCGCTACAATTTGTTAGCTGTCCCACTCCGGTAATCATCCTTATGACTCTGACTGCATCCCGACCCCAGGTCAATGAAACCTTTCGCACCACCCTCAACGCCTTAGACATTCCCGCGCGGTTGCTATTGGGACCCGGTCCTTCCAACTCCGACCCTGCCGTTGTGGCCGCCATGAATCGTCAGCCCATCGGTCATCTAGACCCCGCCTATCTGGACCTGATGGACGAAGTCCAATCCATGATGCGCTACGTGTGGCAAACCGAGAATCCCATGACCATACCCATCAGTGGCACCGGATCCGCCGCCATGGAAGCCACCCTGGCCAACACCGTCGAACCTGGAGATGTAGTCTTAGTGGGGATTAACGGCTACTTTGGCAATCGCATGGTGGACATGGCCAATCGCTACCGCGCCGATGTGCGCAGCATCACCAAACCTTGGGGAGAGGTCTTTAGCCTTAGCGAACTGCGGGCCGCCCTCGAAGAACACCGCCCAGCTATTTTAGGCCTAGTCCACGCTGAAACCTCCACCGGTGCCCGTCAGCCCCTGGAAGGGGTGGGGGATCTGTGCCGTGAATTTGACTGTTTGCTCCTAGTGGACACCGTGACCAGCATGGGGGCTGTGCCTATTTTCCTAGACAATTGGAAAGTGGACATGGCCTACAGCTGCAGCCAAAAAGGCCTCAGCTGCCCCCCCGGCAGCTCCCCGTTCACCATGGGTGAGCGCGCCCTGCAAAAGCTGGACCAGCGCGAGACTCAAGTGGCCAACTGGTATCTGGATATTTCCCTGCTGCGCAACTATTGGGGGAAAGGCCGCACCTATCACCACACCGCCCCGGTCAACATGACCTATGCCATCCGCGAGGCCCTGCGTCTGGTGATGGAAGAAGGTCTAGAAAACTCCTGGGAGCGTCACCAAAAAAATGCTGAGAAGCTATGGGATGGTCTCGCTGATTTAGGTCTCAGTTGTCATGTGGCTAAGGAATATCGTCTGCCCACGCTGACTACGGTCAAGGTCCCCAATGGCGTTGATGCCAAGGCGGTTACTAGCAAGTTGCTGGCTGACCACAATATGGAAATCGGCAATGGTCTCGGCGAGCTAGGGGGCAAGGTTTGGCGCATTGGCCTGATGGGCTACAACAGCCAGTCAGAGAATGTGGATCGTCTGTTGGCTGCCCTGGGTCAAGTGATGGCAGAGATTTAAATCGTCTTGCCAACACCCCCATCCCCCATGCAAGATGATGCCCTGGGGGATGGGGGTGTTGGGTTAATGGCTTGGGCAACGTTGGCTGAAAAAGGTATTCCTGCTAGCAAAGAGTTGCCAAAGGAGTAACCCAACCAACCCTGGTGCTTGTCGACCATCGTCTGCATAGTGTGATCGATATGGGGCGATGGACGGATGCAGTGATCAGCATGAAAAAACATCTTCGCTGAACTAGGTCAGCGAAGATGCATATAAAAGCAAATGGCCTAAAGGTATTTGGGGCTAAAGGCCTTTTAGACTAAAAGAATTTTAGGAGAGGCTGATCAGTGCCATAGCTGTGCCTAGGCAAACCATGACTAGGACCAAGGCCCAGATCAATTCATAGAGCGCGTAGTTTACATTTTCAGGGTAGCTATGGGTCCCGCGACTACCCTTGTTGTCTGGCATTAGAGTCATCGGTATTACTCTGTCCTTTGGGCCGTGGCCCATGAAGTTGGCTGGGATGGGTTCAGCCAACTAGTCTAGACAAGTATTTTTTGGGATCACGGATCTATTCCAAAAACCTTTATTTTTCCATTCGAAAACCCATCAAGTTGCCAGATCGCGATCAGACTCCTAAGTGCGTTAATTTGTTTGTGGCATAGGAAATAAGCTGGCAGCCTTCAGCCTTTGGTTCGGGTAATAGAGTAAATCGGCTACCAGTCTTTAACCGATTGTGCCGCCCATGGTTTTTGCGATCTAAAGGTTTACCGTAGGGCTTCCACAGCCGTTGCGGGTCCCAAAATTGAAATATATGAGTCCACAAAACAGCGTTTTGCTGCTGCCTGGGCTGCTTCGATGGTGACGGCGGCCACATCGGCTTGGAACTGGATGTCAAACTCAGTGCCCAGGCCCAAAATCTCGTACCAGCCTAGGAGCTGGGCAATTTGCCCGTTAGTCTGTTTGCCCAGGGCATATTGCCCCAGCATTTTGTTTTTGGCTACCTGCAGCTCCTTGGCCGTGAGGGGAATTTCGCACAGGCGGCGTAACTCACTTTGTAGGCCGTCTAGGGCGATGGATGTATTTTCAGGAGCGGTGCCGATGTAGGACACAAACTGGGAGGGACCTAACCGGGTGGGATAAAAGGCAGATACATCGTAGGCGAGACCTTGTTTTTCCCGCAGTTCAACAAATAGACGACTGGAGAGGCCATTCCCCAAGTGGGTGCTCAGCAGCTTTAGGGCGGCAAAGTCTGGATCTTTTACGGGGGCAGCCAGATAGCCCAGAATGACAAAGGCCTGGTTGGTTTCCTGGGGGGTGACGATGCGATAAGCGTGGGATTCTACCTCTGGCAAGCGCGCTGCCGGGGCTGGATCTTGGGGGGCTGCCCAGCTGCCCAGTAGTTTGTCCACTAGGGCCACGGCCCGCTCGGGATCAATCCGACCGACAATGACGACTACCATATTGTCGGGGCGGAAGTGCTGATGATGGGCCTCTAGGAGCGCATCGCGGTCCATGGCGATGAGGGTTTCTTCGGTGCCCATGCTGGAAAAACCGTAGGGATGGTTGCCATACATGCCCTCCCGAAAATACTTGTAGGCCACACTAAAGGGCTGCTCTTGCATGGATCGCAGCCCTTGGATGGTGAGTTTGCGTTCCAGGTCAATTTCGTTTTTAGGGAAGCTGGGCTCCCGCAGAATTTCGGTGGCGAGGGTGAAGATTTTCTCAAAGTCGGCGGAGACGGTTTTGACGCTGACCAGGCTATAGTCTGAGGCGCTGTCTGCCCCTAGGCTAGCGCCTACATACTCTACAGCTTCGGCAATTTCTAGGGAGCTGCGATGGGCGGTGCCCCTGGTGAGTAGAGAGGTGAGGAGGCTAAAAATGCCTGCATTTTCTGGGGTTTCATGGCCTTGCCCAACGGGTAAAAATACCCGAGCTGAGACGATATCAGCGACTGGATTTTCGATGGCGATAACTTTGAGGCCGTTGCCCAGATGGGTCGTAATGGAGTTTTGTTTCGGGGCAGTGGATACAGTCACAGGTGTCGTGGTTGAGAGTGTTTAGTGAATGGCTGCAGGGATTTTAAGGGTGGAGTTGCTGGATGGCCAGTCGGCGACTGGGAACCCATGAGCCTTAGGTAGGTGTTAGAGCTAGGGTACCGCAACGGTGGGGGGAGAGGTACTGCTCGGCGAGGGCCATGAGTTGTGGAGCTGTGTAGGATTCTACGTAGCTGGGATAGGCTAGGGATAGCTCAGGGGTAGCCAGAGTTCCATAGTACCCGTACAGTCCGGCCAACTGGCCCGGGGTTTCCATGGCAAAGGCATAATCGTTGCACAATACTCGTTGGGCTCTTTCTAACTCTACCGCTGTAACCGGTGTGGTGGCTAGGGCGGCGATGCGATCGCAAATCACCTTTTCCACATCCTGAATATGGCGCGGGGCTAACCAGGAGGACAGGACAAACAAACTACAGTCCTGCTGCACCGAAAAACTGCTGGCGATCTCATCCACCCACTGGCGTTCTTCCTGCAGCTCTCGCACTAAGCGGGACATGCGCCCTTCCGCCAGGACCGTCGCTAAAATGTCCAAACCGGTGGCTTTTTCTAAGTCACCGATGCCAGGCCCCAACCAGGCCATCACTAATCGCCCATGCTCCAAGCGGGGCAACGCTAAGGTCTGGTGCAGGAGGGCTGGGGTCTTAGTCAGCAAGTGGTGGGGAGGATCAGCGCTTCCCACCTCAGGACAGGGTGCCCAGCGGGCAAAGGTACGAAACTTAGTTTGAACGAGTTCCAAAACCCGGTTTAGGGAGACGCCACCGGTGACCACCACCTGCATATCCCCTGGCTGGTAGTAAGCCCGGTGGAACTGGCGCATGTCTTCCGGCGAAAGTTCCTGCAAAATTTCTGGGGTACCCAGCACGGAGCGCCCGTAGGGATGGTCGCCGTAGATCATTTCCGACAAGGTCTGAAAGCCAAGCCAGTCGGGGTCGTCCCAGGCCTGGTGAATCTCTTCAATCACCACCTGCCGTTCTCGAACAAACTCATCCGCTGGGATAGCCGCATGGAGGAGAAGATCCGCCAGATAGGGTAGCGCATGATCCAAATCATCCGCTGCTACCGTCATATAAAAGTGGGCGTAATCATGGCTGGTGGCGGCGTTAGTCAGCCCCCCCCGGCTTTCAATTGCCGCATCAAACATCCCTGGCAAGATGTGCTCAGTGCCCTTGAACACCATGTGCTCTAAAAAATGAGCCATGCCTGTCCAATCAGTGGGCTCATAGCGGGCTCCGGCCTTGATCCAAACATCCACTACCACCACCGGCGTCGTTGTGATCTCCTGGTGAATCACAGTTAACCCATTGTCTAACCGGACAACGCTGGCAGGAAAAGCCATAGGATCACGATCGCTATTAGATGGGTTGGAGGGAGCAATGTCAGGGGCTGAACTCAATGGTTGGGTGCCTACTGTATAAGTGTTAATCCTATCGCTCTAGGTTGTTTTCGGGAATACATTCCGACTGGATCGCACCAACCTGAAATAAATAGTAAAAAGAGAAAATTAAACACATTATTTGAGGCAAGGGCCTAGCCCCATGGCAACCGGCTGCCTGGATGGGACAGACCCATTTCTCCGACAAAAAATAATGGCTTAGCTGCAACTACAGCTAAGCCATTATTTGAAAATCAATCATCATGGTTAAAAGACGCTATATCAGCGTTGGACTATCGCCAAGGGAACAAGCTGCATGGGGCCAAAAAGAACCGTTGCTTGTCACCCATTACCTATTTCATTTCAGCATTTGCTCCCGACGGCTAACAAAGTGTTGAATAACCACGAAAGCAAAGTAGACCATCAATAGATAACTAGTGGAGAGTAGCAAAATCAGTAGGGGTGTAAAGGGGTGGGTCATGGACGTAGCCGGTGTGGGAGGAGTAACAAGGACGATCTGCATGCCAAAAAAAGCAGACAGCAGGAAGTGGCAGCACAGGGCTGGCTCGAATTAACTCAGATGCTTAAAAACTTAAGAAGCCTTGGTACTAGAATTACGCAGCGTCAGACGTGTTGCAGTATCGCTCGTCACTCCGTACACACTTTCGTGGGTACATGCACCGATAAATTCTGTCGCCTATTGCCTGGGGAAACCTAATCGTGCTGACCTAAACCGTAGATTTGAGCAGCATAAGTTGTCTCGCCTTGAAGACATGGGGCTTGCCGTGGGTATTCTGAACCCGAGGCAACAACAACACGTTGGTGAATCCACCTAGTAAAACTAGCAGCCATTAATGGCACTAGAACAAAGTTACTAAGCACCAATCGTCAATCTTTAGTTAATGAAATTTTCCAATTCCTACTATCAGATTAACATAAGCATTTGTTATTTACATAGACATGATTAAAAAAAAGAAATAAAAATATCTAATCAATGCTAGCCAGATCGTTCCTTTTGTGGACTGTTAGCCTGTGGGAGCTGTAAAGCTACTATCCAAAGGGTTTTCCATGAGTTCTAACTGGATTACTAACACCAATTGAGCCGTTAGCTTAGAATGAATATGGATTGCTTAAAGTTTCGTAATCTAGCCATCTGAGCATTTTCCCCCATGACTTCAACAACATCGCTGTTTGCCCCCGTCGAAGCCGATCTGAGGCTGCTGACGGATAATTTAAAGCAGCTGGTCGGTGCTCGGCATCCCATTCTCTACGCTGCGGCAGAGCACCTCTTTGGGGCTGGCGGCAAGCGTATTCGGCCGGCGATTGTACTGCTGCTGGCAAGGGCTACGGTGATGGAGGCCGAAATCCCAGCCCGACATTTTCGGCTGGCGGAAATTACTGAGATGATTCATACCGCTAGCCTTGTCCACGATGATGTGGTAGATGAGTCGTCATTGCGGCGGGGGGTGCCGACGGTCCATAGCAGTTTTACGAATCGGGTGGCGGTGTTGGCGGGGGATTTTTTGTTTGCCCAGTCGTCTTGGCATTTGGCTAATCTGGACAATCTGACGGTGGTGAAGCTGCTTTCCCGGGTGATCATGGACCTAGCGGAGGGGGAGATTCAGCAGGGGCTGAATCGATTTGACACTACCCTATCCATCGATGCCTATCTGATGAAGAGCTATTACAAGACGGCGTCGCTGATTGCCAATAGCTGTAAGTCGGTGGGGGTGTTGAGTCACACATCTGATGCTCTGGCTGAGTCGTTTTATCAATATGGTCGGAGTCTGGGACTGGCGTTCCAGATTGTGGATGACATTTTGGACTTTACGGGGTCTGAAGAGGTGTTGGGTAAGCCCGCTGGTTCTGACTTATTGAGTGGTAATCTCACAGCCCCCGTCCTGTATGCCATGGAGGAAAACCCCCACCTGACCACCCTGATTGAGCGGGAGTTTGCTCAAGGCGGAGATTTTGACGAGGCCATGGCATTGGTCCGATCGAGTCGTGGGATTGAGCGCTCACGAGAACTGGCGGCGCAGCATGTGGAGCGGGCGGTGGAGAATTTGGCCGGATTGCCCCAGTCTGAGCCCAAACGGGCGTTGGAAGCGTTGTCGGACTATGTTTTGAGTCGCTTGTATTAATGGGCGGGTATGGACTACGGGTCTGGAGCCTGGGCGGTGGGGTATGTCCATGGGCTTTGCCCTAGGTGCGGGGTCTTTCTTTAGCTGATTTTCTTTGACAGATGACTCAGTACCCTATACTTTCGGCTGGGAGCTTGTTGTTAGCTTTCATGGTGTGTGCTGGGGCGATGGTCCGGAGGCAGGAATGAACAATCCGGTGAATCCAGTGGTATGTCTGGGGGAAATCCTGGTTGATAGTTTTTGGGTGGGAGAAGAGAAAAAGAAGCTGTCGTTGCCCGGGGGAGCGCCGGCTAATGTCGCTTGCGGTCTGGCCAAGCTGGGGACACCTTCAGAATTTATTGGGGCGGTGGGAATGGATGCCTGGGGGCAGGCCCTGGGACGGCTGCTAACGGATCTGCAGGTGGGGGCTCGGGGGCTGCAGCAGCATCCGACGGCTCCTACCCGTGAGGTCTATGTGTTGAGGGATGCAACGGGGGAGCGCTCGTTTGGTGGGTTTTCGTTGCCGGACCCGACCAGTTTTGCGGATGCCCATTTGATTTGCGATCGCATCGATCCCAACCTATTCACCGGGGCCAAATATCTCGTCCTAGGCACCCTGGGGCTGGCCTATCCCGAAACCCGAGAGTCCATGTTGCAGGCGGTGGGATGGATTCAGCAGCAAAATGGTCGAGTGGTGCTGGATGTGAACTGGCGGCCCATGTTTTGGGAAAATCCTGCCCAGGCCCTGGGGTTGGTTTACGATTTACTGAAACAGGCCTCATTTCTGAAGCTGTCGGATACTGAAGCGCAGTGGTTATTGGATACGACGGACCCGGTGGCCATCGCCGCCCAACGACCCTATTTAGAAGGGGTGATGGTGACCGCTGGGGCGGCGGGCTGCCGTTATTATCTGGGGGGCCACAGTGGCCATGTGCCTGGGTTTGATGTGGATGTGGAAGATACGACCGGTGCGGGAGATGCCTTTGTGGCGGGGTTTTTGCATCAGCTGTGTACCCTGGGTCGCAGTTGTTTGTTGGATGCTGAATGTGCCCATGCAATGGTGCGGTATGCCAGTGCAGTGGCGGCGCTGACCACGACGCGGGCGGGTGCGATCGCAGGCCAACCCACCCCGAGAGAAGTAGACGCATTTTTGTTTTTGAGAAAGTAAACGTTATCCCATGGCCCAAGAAATTGAACGGAAATTTCTAGTCCAAAATGAGACTTGGCGCACCTTGGCGGAGGGGCGTTACTACTGCCAGGGGTATATTCCCACCCAAGGCAAACAAACCGTGCGCATCCGCATTGTGGGGGACCAGGGATATCTCACCTTGAAGGGACCCGCCAAGGGGATTAGCCGCTCGGAATTTGAGTACGCCATTCCCCTCGCAGACGCCCAGAGGATGTTGCAGGAGCTATGCCAAAAACCGCTGATTGAGAAGCATCGGTATCGCATTCCCATCGGCCCAGTGGTGTGGGAAGTGGATGACTTCCTAGGGGAGAATCAGGGACTGATTTTGGCGGAGGTGGAGCTGACCCAGGCTGAGCAAACCGTGGCGCTGCCCAGTTGGATCGGGACGGAAGTGACGGGAGATCCGCGATATTACAATTCCAACTTGGTGCTGTACCCATTTAAGGATTGGACTTAATAGGAGCCCTTAAAAATTCTCTCTGACTGCCCCCGAGCTAATCGGTGCTCTCCTGGCATATGAGAGGTGGCATGTTCCTGGCCGTTACCTGAGGCCTTGCTAGGATCACTAAAGGGAGGGACAAAGGCGTGACGATCGGAGTCGTAGGCCAAAATGCTGCCGTCATGGATGTTATAAATCCAGCCGTGGAGCGATAAATTTCCCCGGTGGAGCATGGAGCGCACGGGAGGATAGGTTTTGAGGTTTTCCAGCTGGGTGAGGACATTCTCTGCCACTAGGATATCCAGCTTGTCGGATTTTTCTAAATCGCCGTAGTTGTCTTCCACCAGCTGTCGGGTCGCTTCTGTGTGGATCAGCCAGTTATACACCAGGGGCATTTTGGCTTCTAGGTCGCCAATTTGTAAGAGGCCCTTCATGGCACCGCAGCTAGAATGGCCGCAAACAATGATGTGATCGACATGCAAAGACTTGATGGCGTATTCAATGGTTGCCCCCTCACCACCATTGGTTGCGCCAAAGGGCGGCACAATGTTGCCCGCATTGCGAATCACAAACAGTTCCCCTAACTCCGACTGGGTGATGAGTTCTGGCTGTACCCGTGAGTCTGAGCAGGTAATAAATAATGCATTGGGATTTTGACCTTGAGCCAGCGTGGCCATCAGCTTTTGATGCTCAGGCACATAGGTGTCCTGAAACTGACGGAGACCTCGCATTAACTTTTTCATCGTCTTCAGTCCTCAATACCGGTTCCCTGGGCCTGGGGTGATTCGCCCTTTAATCCTTATCCCATATCTTTAGAGTGCTGTGTGCAAAGTTTTACTTATCAATGTGATTAATCGGGGTCTGGGCTGATTTCGCTATGATGCATAGGGCTTTTTATTTATGCTGCTATGACCGATGTGCCGGTGATTAAGGCGATATATACCGACGGTGCCTGTTCGGGCAATCCTGGACCGGGCGGGTGGGGTACGGTAATTTATTTTGCCAATGGGCAGATCCAAGAACTGGGGGGCCATGAACCGGGGACGACGAATAATCGGATGGAAATGCAGGCTGCGATCGCAGCGCTCCAATTCCTCCAGCAACACGATTACGACACCCCCGTCGAACTCCACACCGACAGCAAATACCTCATCCAGGGCATCACCCAATGGATGCGCGGCTGGAAACGCAAAGGCTGGAAAACAGCCGCTGGTAAGGCCGTCTTAAATCAGGACCTGTGGTTAGAGCTAGACGAACTGACCCAAACCCTCAAAAACAATCAAAAAGTAGACATTACCTGGACCTACGTCAAAGGTCACGCCGGCGATATCGGCAACGAACGCTGCGATGAAATTGCCCGAGCTTTTTCCCATCAACGGCGCATCAGCCTCAAACAGGCTGCCGATAGCCCGCCCTCAACCCCTCAAGTAACTGCGGTGAAGTCGAGCCCAACCACGTCGACTCCAGATCCAGTTCCCTCAGATCCGGTTTCCCAAGAGTCAATCGCTAAAGATCCGGTCTATCCAGCACCTCAGCCAATCGCCAAACCCACCCCCCAAAAAGAAATTTCCCCATCCACATCCAATACATTGCCCCCTAGCGATATGTCCGACACTAGAATCAACCGCGTCAGTAACACCCTCAAACTGTTGCAAGTTGCCGACGAACTAGCAACGCAGGGATACCTGATCACCACCTCGGAATTAGTCGTGCTCACCGGAGTCTCCGCCAGCGACCTAGCCAACAAGCGTGGCGATGATTGGACCTGGCGCAACTGGACAGTCTCCTGCGTTAGCAGTGAGTCCGATCAAGAGAAATTTTGGCAATTAGAGAGAATTGAAGCCTAGTGCAGTGTCAAAGCTTAATTTTAGGGTAAACGGAGGCTAGCTTACAGCGAGCATCATCGACCTTCATCTGCCAGTCAACCCCCCGTTGCCTGTGGTTGATATCGTTTGACCAAGCGGTCG
>NZ_JAYGIG010000161.1:0-17469 GCF_034932105.1 Leptothoe sp. PORK10 BA2
GTGATGGAAACGGCCTGTGGGCTTCACAACTTTCGCCTAGCGCTACGTGGTTAAGCGATAGCAGATAACCACAATCAGAAGATAAAGACTTTGGATTACAACTCCTCACTATTTCCTATAATGTCTAATGTGCCAGTTGGAAGTGCGGAATGTCGGTTATGGAGTGTGTAGATGCCGAATCAGGAGCAGGGGCTACTTTGTTGTAGGCAAAGTTGTGGGCAAAACAATGCAGTCCTCACGGTTCCAGCCTATCTTCAGAGTTTCGCCCATTGCCTGATGGTCACTCAGCCGCACCATCTTTAGCTGACCGATTGCAGTCTCAACAATCAACTCAATCCGCTGTCCCGTATAGGTTGTTTCGATTAGCTTGCCGCCGATTGAATTGTCTGCATTTGAGACATGGGTGCTAATTCGCTCTGGGCGAACCATCAGGGTGACCTCACTTTCCACTGCTAAAGTATGGTTTAGCGACAAAGCTTTGATGTGCATGTTGTTAACTTCTACGATGGCAGTGCCGGTGGTTTCGTCTTCGGCTGAACAGGCGATAACTTTACCCGTCAAAAAATTTGCCTGACCGATGAATTGGGCTACAAACGTCGATGCAGGACGGTTATAGATGGCTGAAGGTGTGCCAATTTGTTCAATGCGACCATTGTGCATGACGGCAATGCGATCGCTCAAAGCCAGCGCTTCTTCCTGATCATGGGTCACATACACAAACGTAATCTCTGTTTTTCGCTGCAGCTGTCGTAGCTCTTGCCTTAGGGCCTCACGAATTTGCGCATCTAAAGCAGAGAGTGGCTCGTCTAACAGGAGTACTTTGGGGCGATCGACGAGGGCTCGCGCTAGGGCCACTCGCTGCTGCTGGCCGCCGGAGAGTTGAGCGGGCTTGCGATCGCCCAAGGTGGGAATTTGCACTAGCTGTAACACTTCTCGCAGACGCGGCTCAATGTCGCTTCGGCTCACGCCTGCAAGCCTCAGCGGATAGGCAATATTCTCAGCTACGGTGAGATGAGGGAAAAGCGCGTAGTTCTGAAATACCGTATGGACATCACGCCGATAAGGGGGTAGTTCGGTAACGTTTTGGCCGTCAATGTAAACCTCTCCATACTCGGGGATCTCAAAGCCACCGATCATTCGCAGTGTGGTTGTTTTGCCCGATCCACTGGGGCCTAGCAGTGAGTAAAACTCTCCTGGCTGTACATCCAGGGTTACATCTCGAACCCCATAGTAGTCCCCTGTCGCGGTGGGATATATCTTGCTGACGGCATCTAAATAAACAAGGCTATTGGTATGGGAAGGGACTTTCATGAGTTCGACTTGCTTTGACTGAGCAATACCAATAGCGTACTCGCCGCTAGTACCAACGTTGCTACCGCCGCAATCTCAGGCGTAATTTGAGTTCGTAGCCGCGCCCAAATCTCCATGGGCAGCGTGTTTTCTCGACCCGTGAGAAACAAGGTAACCACCACCTCATCAAACGATAGGGTAAAGGCCAACAACGCTCCGGCGATGACCGCACTGCGAATGTAGGGGAAGATAACGTCCCGAAAAACCTCCCCCGGACGAGCGCCTAAGTCATAAGCGGCTTCCTCCAGGCTGCGAGGAAACTGGGAGAGCCGGGTCAACATCGGCCCCAAGGCGACCGGAATACCAAATACAGCATGGCCCAAAATGACGGTTCCGAGCGATAGGCCCAGGCCAAGCTGAGAAAAATACGCCAGCATCGCCACCCCTGTGACAATTCCGGGCAGCAAAATCGGTAGGTTGAGGGCAATGCGAAAGCTGTTTTTACCCCAAAACTGATAGCGATAAATCGCAAACGCAGCTAATAGGCCAAACAGGGTCGCCAGCAGCGTGGCAACAGTGGCAACTTTTAGCGAATTAGTCAGCGCCGATTGAATGGCAGTATCGGCCAAGGCTTTCCGGTACCAGTTCAGCGTTACGCCCTTGAACGGGAGAGATAAAATTGCCGAGTTGTTGAAGCTCATCACCACTAAAACAACAATCGGCGCATTCAAAAATCCGTAAATTAAAACGGAAATTGTTCCTAGCAGCCACGGGCGCGCTGGTTTTCTGGGCTGCTGTGCGATCGCATTCATGAACCCTCCAATGCGCCTTGCTTGAAAACAATGGCTAGCCCAGAAAAGACAATGGCTATCACCACTAGGGCAAAGGCCGCGCCCAACGGCCAGTTATAGGAAACGCCAAACTGAGAAGCGATAATATTGCCCAGCATAATGTCGCCAGCCCCCCCCACTAAGCTAGGGGTGATAAAGTCTCCCATCGTCAAGGCGAAAACGTTGATCGAGCCAGCGAGTATCCCCGGCATGACTAACGGCAGGACCACGCGCCGAAACGTGGTTAAAGGAGGAGCATTGAGATCGGCAGAGGCCTCTAAAAGGTTGCTAGGCAAGCGTTCAAAGGCAGTAATGACCGGTAAAATCATGAAGGGAAGCCAGACATGGACGAAGGTGAGGGTAATGGCAAAACCGTTGTACAAAAAGGCCGAACTCGGGGCTGATAAAATCCCTAGGGAAACCAGCAGTGTGTTGATCACACCGTTGTAGCCCAGAATGATTTTCCAGGCGAAAACGCGCACTAAGTAGCTCGACCACAGGGGCAAAATGACCAGCAGGGTCAGCAGTTGGCGGTAGCGCCCGCCGTGACGGGTGATGAAGTAAGCGAGCGGCAGGGCGATGACGACATCGACGGCGGTGACGGTGAGGGCGATCGCCACCGTCCGTAGCAGCACCCGTTGATAAGACGCGTTCTGCGCAATGGTTTGAAAGTTTTTTAAAGTGAATACCTGAACAATCTCAAAAGACTCCAGTCGCCAAAAGCCATAGATCCCAAGCAGCGCGATGGGGAGAAAGTAAATCAGGCTCATCCACACCAGGGGCGGCAGTAGCGTGGCATAGAGGCCTAACGGTGTCGATGGGCGACGGGGAGCTTTAACTGCGGATTTCATTCCAGAGTTCCACCCACTCGTCGTAGTTTTTCACACTTTGCCACATGTTGATCTTGGCATGGAATGACAAATCATCCATAAACAACGCTTTGGCACGTTCTGGCCCAATGGCCTCTGTGCCTAGCTCTGTTGCCCCCGAGTAGCCGGTTGTCTCGATGACGCCTTTTTGGCCGGGCCCACTGAGGATGTAGTCAATCCACTGATAGGCCGCATCGACATTAGGAGAGTTTTTAGAAATCATCCAGGAGTCTGTCCAGCCCGTGAGCTGACCTTCAGGACTCACAGACCCCACTGGAAAGTCAGCCGCTGCTAACTGCGTATAGGTCAAAGGCCAAGCGTGGGCCATCACCACTTCTCCCGATTGAAACAAATTTGCCAGCTCTCCGGCCGTTGTCCAAAATTTTCGGACGTTAGGCTTGAGTGCCAACAGCGTTTCTTTCACCTCAGCCAGATCCTCGCTGGTGAGGTCATAGGGGTTAGGCTTGCCCAACCACAGTGCCACATCCGCAATGGTCATGGGGTTGTCGGGCAGGGTGATTTTGCCGGCATAGTCTGGATCAAACAGCACATCCCAGCTACTGGGCGCGGAGCTGATGGCCTCTTGGTTATAGACGAGTACGTTAGGCCCCCAGGCAAACGTGACGCCATAGGGCTGCCCTTTGAAGGTGTTCCATGGCCCTGTTTCAAACGCGTCGAATACGCTGCTGTAGTTCTGTAGCTTGTGGGTGTCAATGGGTTGCACAATCCCCGCTTTGTACAGCCGCTCAGTAATATCGCCAGAGGCTGAAATGAGATCATAGTTGCGGCCGCCGCCCGCCCGAAATTTCGCAAACATTTCATCGCTCGAGCCGGCGTAGGTGGCTTTTATGGCACAGCCCGTTTGGGCTTCAAATGCCTTGGTAAAAGAGGGGTCGGTGTAACCCTCCCAAACAATTGCGGTAAGGGTACAGTCGGCGGCGGCGGCTGGCGAACAGAAAGTGGTTAGCCCTACAAACCCAATCAAAAAAAACACTAAGCTCGCTTTTATGACCCGATGCCACATGGCTGGTTGCTCCTGAAAATAAAGTGTTTCTAAGGGGATTCAAATAGCTCTAGAGAGAAAGCTAGGATCGGGAAAACAGTGTAATTTAGATTCATTCTATAAACTGTTTTTAAGCATACTGTCTGTTTGAGCATGGTCTGCGTAGTCTAAGCAAACATTACGATTCAAAAGTGACTAGAGGTCACTAGAGGCTGCTATGTCTACATCACTAATGGATTCCTCTGCTGGTCACTCTGCACCGAACCCCGATGCGCTAGAGGCGTTTTGGATGCCGTTTACGGCCAATCGCCAGTTCAAAGCCAATCCTCGCCTGCTGACGGCAGCTGAGGGCATGTACTATACGGCCACGGGCGATCGCAAACTCTTAGACGGTACTGCGGGCCTATGGTGTGTGAATGCGGGCCATGGCCGACCGGAAATTGCCGCAGCAGTACACCGGCAGCTACTCCAGCTGGACTTTGCCTCTTCCTTTCAGGTTGGGCATGAAGGGGCTTTTACCCTAGCAAACCGGCTGGTGAAGCTGCTACCTGGCGATTTGAACCATGTCTTTTTTACCAATTCTGGCTCTGAATCGGTGGATACGGCCTTAAAACTAGCCGTCGCTTACCACGCGCTGCGGGGTGAACCTAGCAGACAGCGATTTGTGGGGCGCGAAAGAGCTTATCACGGTGTAAATTTGGGCGGTATTGCCGTCGGGGGCATCGCCAAAAACCGTCGCTTTTTTGAGGGGCTGACCCCCGGTGTGGATCATCTGGGTCATACTCACAATTTGGCGCACAATGCCTTTAGTCGGGGCCAGCCCCAGTGGGGAGAGGAGTTAGCCGAGGAACTGGAAACCGTTGTCGCCCAGCGCGGGGCAGATACCATTGCTGCTGTCATTGTCGAGCCAATCTACGGGGCAACCGGTGTACTCATTCCGCCCGTGGGATATTTGCAGAAGCTGCGGGAGATCTGCGATCGCAACCACATTCTGCTAATTTTTGACGAGGTCATCACCGGCTTTGGTCGTCTAGGGGTGCCTTTTGCCACTGAATATTTTGGCGTCCTGCCCGATATCATTACCTCCGCCAAAGGTCTGACTAACGGCAGCGTGCCCATGGGTGCGGTGTTCATGCGGCAGGGCATTTACGACACCTTTATGGCCGCCACCGAAAGCGGGATTGAGTTCGCCCATGGCTATACCTATTCGGGCCATCCTGTGGCCTGTGCGGCGGCGTTAGCCACCCTCGACATTTATGAATCGGCCGGGCTCTTTAGCCGGGTGCAAACCCTCATGCCCTATTGGGAAAACGCTGCCCACCAGTTAAAGGGCACAAAACATGTGCTCGATATTCGTAACCTGGGGCTGCTGGCAGGCATTGAGCTAGAACCGACTGACCAACCGGGAGAGAGAGGGGCGGAGGTCTTCCGACGCAGTTTTGACAAAGGTGTCTTTTTGCGTGCTGCTGGCGATACGATTGTCCTTTCGCCACCGCTGATCATTGAGCCGCACCAGATTGATCAAATCTTCGAAACCTTGATGGGTGTGCTCAATCAACTTTAATAATCAATAAGAGTGTCTTACACATCACCGAATTGTGGGCATAAAACCCATAAAGTGAGGGGGAGATATTTAGCTGATTAGGCCCCCCAACCATGGTACAAACATCGGTCAAGCTCACTCACTATCCCATGGTCATCGGTACCGAGCTTGTGACCACCGGCAGCCAAGAGATCATTGATCCGTCCAATGGGGAAGCCTTTGCCACCGTTGCCGTTGGCACCGCCGCCGATGTTGCTCAAGCGGTGAAGGTCGCTCAGGCCGCTCAGCGAGAATGGGCTATGCTGTCGGTGGGTGAGCGGGGTGCGATATTGCTCAAGCTAGCCGATGCGCTAGCCGAACAAAGTGATCGATTTGCCCAGCTAGAGTCGCAAAACACCGGCAAACCGATCAAGCTATCCCTGGGTGGTGATTTGCCGGTGGCGGTTGATACTTTTCGCTATTTTGCCTCTGTGGTGCGGCGGCAAGAAGGGGCGGCTGGTGGTGAATATCTCAGTGGCTATACCAGCTTTCTCCGGCGAGAACCGGTGGGCGTAGTCGGTGCGATCGCACCCTGGAACTATCCAATTATGATGGCAGCCTGGAAAATTGCACCTGCGATCGCAGCTGGCAATGCCGTCATCATTAAGCCCGCCCCCAATACCCCCTTGACCACGATTGAGCTAGCTAAACTTGCGATCGAGGCTGGAATTCCCGCAGGGCTGATCAACGTTGTCACAGGCGATGTCGAAGTCGGCGAGGCAATCTGCACCCACAAAGACATCGGCATGGTGAGCTTCACCGGCAGCACCCGCACGGGCCAGCGAGTCGCTGCCCTAGCCGCCCCCTTGGTGAAGCGAGTCACCCTGGAGCTAGGCGGCAAAGCCCCCTTGGTTGTTTTTGCCGATGCCGACATTGAGGCAGCGGCTCGGGGTGCCCTCACCGGTGCCTTTATCAACACCGGTCAAGACTGCACCGCTGTCACCCGAATCTATGTGCAAGCAGACGCGTACGAGCCGTTTTTAGAGCGCTTTACAGCCCTAGTCAACAAGATTCACGTCGGCACGCCCTTTGAAAAAGGCACAGATATCGGCCCCTTAATCAGCGTTGAGCAGCGTCAGCGCGTAGACAGCTACGTACAGGCAGCCAAGCAGGCAGGCATAAAAGTCATCACCGGCGGAGAAATCCCCGATGGCCCCGGCGCTTTTTATCCGCCCACCATCATCGTGGATGCACCACAGTCATCGAGTTGTATGCAGGAAGAGATTTTTGGTCCGGTTGTCTGTGTGAACTCATTTGACGATGAAGCTGAGGCCATTCACTTGGCCAACGACACCCCCTATGGCCTATCTGGCAGCGTTTGGACGAGCAATGTGCAAAGGGCCATGCGCTTCTCTGCGGCGATGGAGTGCGGCACCGTTTGGGTGAATGAACATATCCCCCTAGTCAGTGAAATGCCCCATGGTGGATTTAAGCAAAGCGGCGTTGGCAAAGACTGCTCGCACTACGCCCTAGAGGAATACACCATCGTCAAACATGTGATGATTGATCTTTCAGGTGAGGCCAAAAAAGACTGGTACGCCGTCGTGTTAGACGAAGAAGACACGCCAGAATAGGTCCCTTGCCCAAAACTTAGGCTCTGTACTTAGGCTCTGTTGCAAGAAGTCAGGGAGGGTATCAATTTAAGCCGGAAAATCCTGTCTGGGTGGGAAGTCAGGAGCCAGAAGCCAGTGAGGCCCTGACTCCTGGCTCCTGACTTCTGAATATTATCCTTAGGAAAACGTCCCGCTTTGAGTTGGTACCCGCCTCTTTTTCTGTTGCTCGCTCCAAGCGTGCGAAGCCTCTAACAAACTGCTGATTGAAGCTGCTGGTGAAAAGGCCTTGGCCTAAACAAAGAACTGGCACACTCAACTGGCACACTTGTCTGTTTCCTAGGCATGATGTTAACCATATTGCACCATCTCACAAGACATCACGCATAAGGGTTAATGGCAATGGAACGCACAAAATTGGTCTGGCTGCTCGGTACGGCGATTACCTTAGGAATGATTGGATCTCAGCCTGCTGGGGCTGAGCCAGCAGGACTCTCTGGCAGCTATGCCGGAGCGACCTTATCGGCGGATCAGGTGATGGGTTTGCAGGGACTACAAAATCCCCTGACTCAGACGCTGATTCAGTCCAGTGGAGTGTCCTCGAAAGCCCCTGGTGCATCAGCTTTGGCGTTGCCTGCCGCGCAGCAATACCAAGGTCGCTTGGATCTGGAGAATAGTGATCTGTCGGTGCGTGGTTCACTCTATGTGCAGGGTGAGTCTACTGCGATTGTGCCTTCTGTGACCTACGATATTCCAGTTCAGGGCAGTACAAATGTCTATGCTGGGGCAGGGTATGCCTTAATCAATCCTGATGGGGGAGCGACACCTTTGGGCGATCGCAACGGGTTAGTGCTCTCGGCTGGGGCAGAAAGTGGGGTGTTACCTGGCATTGTGGTCTATGGCAATGCGCAAATAGGGGTAGGGACAGATTCGCAAACGGGGAATAGCCCTTTGCGTTGGCAAATGGGGGTTGGTCGCAGATTTTAGGATTGGCCGTGGGTTTTGATCATGGTTTTGGCCATGGGGTTTGACCATGGGGTTTGGTCTGCCTAGGGGAGTGGAATCACCTATCCAACAGTTCAACCGGATCTTCATCATGCAAGTTTGACAACTCGGTTCTGGCAATTTCTGGCAATTCGGTATTGTTGAACAAAATTTGCATCACCCGAGAGCCGGGTTCACTCAGGGCATCCCGAGCAATGGTGGCGACTTCGCCAGTAACGCTTGCCCTGTATTCAGCAACAATATCCCCAAAGGCATTACGCTGCAGGGCAACCTTTTGCCCAAGGATGACTTTCTCTCCAACATCAACCATCAGTTCAAGAAACCCGCCCGTCGTCGAACGGATGGTTGAAAATGTATTGCCGAAAAAAGTGCCAACGTCTTGGGCCGTACGCCCCATAGAACCCTGAATGACTTGATGCTGCTTGAGTACATTTAGAGTACCTTCAACGGCCATGGCAATCTTTTGCGCATCAAAAATTCGGGGGCTACCCAGTTCTACCGTGAGGGCTGGAATGCCCGCTTCGACAAAGGTAGTCTCCAGAGAGCCTGGTTCTCCTGGATCATCCTTGATCTGCTCCACTGGAAATAGTTGTGCCATCTGCCGAATCTCTGGTTTGCTGAGGTCGGCATAAATAAATAGGGTAAAATCGCTGCCGGTGGAGACGGTGTGGAAATCAATCGCTAGATCAAGGTTGGGTTGAAACAGGCGTTGCCATAGTAAACCAGCATGGCGGGTGGGGGGATTGTTACCCATTTCATCACCAGGCCAAACGCGGTTGATATTTACTGAAGAGCCACCACCATAGGCCATGGGCCATCTAGCTTGGGTGAACTCAATAGCGGCACGGGAAAGTCCTAAAACAGCAATTACACAGCCTGCCATCTGGTCGGGTTCAAGGGTTGCCATCACTCGCTGTACCGCATTCATCGAACTCAGTTCATCGCCATGCACTCCAGCTACGAGGGCGATACATTTACCTGGCTGCACACCCTTTGCGACTACGACCGGCACGTACCAGTGTTGGCCAGTGCCCATCTGTACTCCCTGAAAGAAGAAGCGATAATTTTTACCGATTTCTAGATCATTAACGTTCAACTGGCTAATGACGGGTATTCCCTGGATGGTATCGCCGGTGTAGACGGTCTTTCCTAAACAGGCTTCTGAGTGATTCGATATTTCCATTTAACCCTATGTAACAAAAGTTTCTTGCGGGGCAGATTTTACCAGTGTTTTACGTTTGTTTGCTTATGTATAGGGTGGATGTCCCCTATGGCTCCTTATTTTGCTGAGGGTGGATGCTCCTAGGAATTGGCTGTTGATTCATTTTTATGTACAAACTAATTTTCTATATGCAAACTAATTTAGGTATGGACCTTGTCTAGTTCGAAACTTGGGGTTTGCTTTACCCTAAATTATTCTCGTTTTCCCTCACCCTAAATCCCTCTCCCGAGGGGAGAGGGACTTTGATGTGGCTCCCTGTCTCCAGAGGAGACGGGGGGTGAACGCTTTCTGGGAGAGGGGTTGGGGGTGTAGCTTGATTCTTGTAGGGTGGGTCAGAACTAGGGTTTCTGGACTTGGTTTAAACCCACAATCTGAAACATACGATAGATATGATGCTGAGTAATGTTGTATGAAGTCATTCAGGACAGCAAAAGATAAGATAAGTAATATACGATTGATTCAAAGCTACGTCTCATCCTATGATTGCTTCACCGACCGTTAAAATTCCGACTGCCATGAGCGTCAGTTTTCTGCAGTTTCAGCAATTAGTTAAAGCGAATCCGGATTTACGACTAGAGTTAACCGTTGAAGGAAAATTGATTGCAATGTCACCTACCGGCAGTGAAGGTGGACAACGGAATGCTGAGCTAACCACAGACTTTGTCATTTGGAATCGTCAGACAAAATTAGGGATTGTTTTCGACTCGTCCACAGGCTTCAAGCTTCCTAATGGTGCCGTGAGGTCCCCTGATGTTTCCTGGGTCCAAAAGTCTCGTTGGGATGCACTCACGCCAGAACAACGCAAAGGATTTGCTCCCCTATGTCCTGACTTTGTTTTAGAACTTGCTTCCGAATCTGATGATATCGACGAGCTTCAGCTCAAGATGCAGGAATATATTGCAAATGGATCTCAGTTGGGTTGGTTAATTGATCCGAGAACTCAGCAAGTAGACGTTTATCGGCCTGGGAAATCTGTTGAGATTTTGCAATCGCCCAAAATTCTATCAGGGGAAGATATCTTATTTGGACTACTGTTCAATTTGGATGTAATTTATCCAGACTAAGTGACTTTACTCCCGAGGTAAGGAGCCCCCCGTCATGGCCATGACTTCGCCATTGACAAATTCATAGCGCTGCTCTTGCTGGGGTTCCCAAGCCAGATAAGCTTCGACAGTCATTTTTTGAGGATAGGGAATGGCGATCATGACACAGTTCTTGGCCAACTGCTTCTATTATGCTCCGCTTCGTCGTTCTTAAAATAAAGAACCTACCAGTACTGCTCAGAAACCCATGCTGCTTACCGAACAGAGTTAGCATCTGCCATGCTCCACCCTTTTACCCTTTACCCCCGATGGACAAAGCAAAAATTGATCCGCAGTTATACGGATCTAATCAAAAAAACATGTAGGCTAAAACAACCAAGCCCTGGTGTAGTATGTCGCTTTTTCGTTGCTTTACCCTGAGTCCAATTATCCTGTCATTGACCTTAGGGGCTGTTTCAGGACTTACACTAGAGACGCTCAGCCCTAGGGCTGCATGGGCACAAACGGATCTAAGCAGCCAAGCCGATCGGTTGCGAGATGAAGGCCTTGAGCTTTATCGAGTAAGTCAGTGGCGACAGGCTTTAGATAACTGGCAACAGGCCTTAGAACTCTATCGACAAGCGGGCGATCGCGGGGGCGAAGCCACAACCCTGGGCAATATCGGCGTTATCTATAATTCGTTAGGTGACTATCCCCAAGCGCTGGATTATCAAGAACAAAGCTTAGCCCTCTCACGGGAGCTGGGCGATCGCGTGGGAGAATCCAGAGCTCTGGGCAACATCGGCAATATCTATCAGTTTTTAGGTGACTATCTCCAAGCGCTGGATTACCAAGAACAAAGCTTAGCTCTCTCACGGGAGCTGGGCGATCGCGCTACAGAAGCCCAAACCCTAGGAAACATCGGCAATATCTATCAGTTTTTAGGCGACTATCCCCAAGCACTGGCTTACCAAGAACAAAGCTTAGCCCTCACACGGGAGCTGGGCGATCGCGCTACAGAAGCCAACGCCCTGGGAAACATCGGCAATATCTATCAGTTTTTAGGCGACTATCCCCAAGCACTGGCTTACCAAGAACAAAGCTTAGCCATCAAAAGGGATCTGGGCGATCGCGGGGTAGAAGCCACAATCCTGGGCAATATCGGCATTATCTACAGCTTATTAGGCGACTATCCCCAAGCGCTGGATTACCTAGAACAAAGCTTAGCCCTCACACGGGAGCTGAGTGATCGCGCTGGAGAAGCCAGAGCCCTGGGCAACATCGGCAATATCTATCAGGTGTTAGGCGACTATCCCCAAGCGCTGGATTACCTAGAACAAAGCTTAGCCCTCACACAAGAGCTGGGCGATCGCGCTACAGAAGCCGACGTCCTGGGCAACATCGGCATTATCTATCAGGTGTTAGGCGACTATTCCCAAGCGCTGGATTACCTAGAACAAAGCTTAGCCCTCACACGGGAGCTGGGCGATCGAGGGAGCGAAGCCATAACCCTGGGCAACATCGGCAATATCTATTATTTGTTAGGCGACTATCCCCAAGCGCTGGATTACCAAGAACAAAGCTTAGCCCTCACACGGGAGCTGGGCGATCGTGCGGGCGAAGCCAACGCCCTGGGCAACATCGGCAATATCTATGATTCATTGGGCGACTATCCCCAAGCGCTGGATTACCTAGAACAAAGCTTAGCCCTCACACGGGAGTTGGGGAATCGTGCGGGAGAAGCCTTAATCCTGGGCAATATTGGGTATTTATTTGAAGCCGAGGCGGAACCTGAGCTGGCCATTATCTTTTTCAAGGAAGCGGTCAATGGTTATGAAGAAATTCGAAAAGATAATCAAGTCTTTGAACAGGCGTTGCAAGACTCTTACACGGCCAAAGTTGAGGATACGTATCGCGCCTTGGCTAATCTGCTGCTGGAGCAAGGCCGTATTCCAGAAGCGCAGCAGGTGCTTGACCTATTAAAAATTGAAGAATTACGGGAGTTTACCCGTGCCTCTTGGGAAAGTGGTCGTTTGCAGCATACGGATATTGAACAACCCGTTATCAAGAGCCATGGCAGCCTGATTGCCCTCGGGCTCAAACTCTACCACTGTCGACAAACCCGCTGCGATGACCTAAATAGCCTGCGCACAGAACAGCGCACCTTAACAGCGGAGTATGAAAACCAGGTTGCTCAGTTCGCTGCCACCATCGCCGCTAACGATCGTGACGACGGTCTATTTCAAGATCCCAATAGTCTCAGTGACGACGCCTATAAACTACTCCAGGCGAACCCCAATGCAGCGCTGATCTATCCCTTTGTCACTGATGAGAAACTATGGTTACTATGGGCCGCTGCTGGCGGTGCGGTAGGGAGTATCGATGTAGATGTTTCCCAGGGAGAACTTTCTAAAGCAGTACAACAGTTTGGCGAGCTGCTCAGCTCCCCAGGGCCCCTAGACCCATTACAAGCCAAAAGCCAGCAGCTCCACGACTGGCTAATCAAACCCCTCGAAGCGGAACTCAAGGCCAACAACATTCAGCAGCTCATCTTTGTTAATGACCGAGTTACCCGCTATATCCCCATGGCAGCCCTATACGATGGGGAAACCTATCTCATGGAACGCTACACTCTCTCAACGGTGATCGCCCCAGCCATTACCGACACCGAGGAAACCCTGGGCACCGTCGATAGTGCAGAAATTCTGGGACTGGGACTGACCAAGCCGGTTGAAGGCTTTAATGCCCTGCCAGCGGTTGCAGAAGAGCTGAATGCGATTGTCCGGAGTAACGGGGATGATGCCGCCGGTATCTACCCTGGCCAGGTGTTGATGGATGACGAATTTACGCTGGAATCGATGCAAAACACGATTGAGTTTCGACGGATCTTGCACATTGCCACCCATGCCCAGTTTGAGCCCAGTCAACCGGAGGACTCGTTTATTTTGCTGGGCAATGGCCGGCGCATGAGCATCAAAGACATTGATATCATGCAAGAAAGCCTGCGGGATTTACACTTGGTTGTGCTCTCCGCCTGTCAAACCGCGCTGGGTGGTCCCACCGGGGATGGCAGTGAGATTGCTGGGATTAGCTCCTACTTCCTCTCTGCTAACCGAGCGGCGACCGTATTAGCCACCCTATGGCAAGTGGACGACACGGGTACTAGCCTACTCATGCAGCGCTTTTACACCCTGATGGCCAGTGGCGAACTCACCAAAGCCGAAGCCCTCAGGCAGGCCCAGCTTAGCTTGCTGAAAAATGAAAATACCCTCACCGAACGGTTGGGCCAATTAGGTATTAGCCGAGGCGGCTTGGTAAATCCAGATGCCACTGATACAGGCTCCGTCGGCTTGACCCACCCCTACTATTGGGCACCGTTCACCCTGATGGGCAATAGCCTGTAGGTCAGTTTCTTGGCAGGCAATGGATATACTCAAGGGACCGTGTTGATTAATGGTCATTGGCCAGACAGTACCCCATTGGGTAATACCCACAGATGGCGTTACCATCCATGATTAAGAAACATCAGGCATGGCCAGAGAAACCTTTGCTCCACCAGTAAATTTAACTGAATACCTCCTCTAGCATAGACTTTATGGGCCATTGCGGCAGATTACAGCTTATTACCTTGGCCATGACATTGCCATTGGCCTTTGCTGATGCAGGTCGGGCAGTTGTCCTGGAAAGCCTTAAGCCGCTTCCCTCTACCTCCTTTTCAAAACCTGACAAACTAGTTCAACTACCCGCTGCTGGGTCTGCCTCTAGTCGTCAAAAGCAGACTTCTAGGGTCAATTTGCCGGTAGCCGGGGAATATCGCATTCTGGCTAATGCCCATGATGCTCAAGGACGGGGTACCTGTCTGACAGTGGGTGAAGCCAGTGTGACGGAGCTGAGTCAGGCAGAGCGGGTATCAGAGTTAGAGGGCTTATTGCAGGAGGGGAGAAGTCTTTATAATCAAAGTCAGTTTCAAGAGGCATTGTCTGTCTTTGAGGATGCTTTACAGGCCTCTCGACAGATTGGCAATCAAGCCATAGAGGCTCGTATTCTGAATGCTTTGAGTGATACATCCTGGTGGTTAGGAAACTTTTCAGATGCGTTAGGGTATGCCGAGGCAAGTTTCACCCTGAGCGAATTGATTGGGGATAGGTCTGGTGTTGCTGATGCCCTTCGCGATATTGGTGATGTTTATAAATCATTGAGCCAGTATCCGGAGGCCTTGGAGCAGTACGAGCAAAGTCTGGTGATCACCCGGGAGATCGGTGACCGGGCTGGCGAAGCCGATACCCTCAACAACATTGGCAATGTGTATCAGTCATTGGGCGAGTATTCGGAGGCCCTGGAGCAGTACGAGCAAAGTCTGGTGATCACCCGGGTGATCGGTGACCGGGCAACAGAAGCCCGTACCTTCAACAACATTGGCATTGTGCATCAGTCATTGGGCGAGTATCCGGAGGCCCTGGAGCAGTACGAGCAAAGTCTGGTGATCACCCGGGAGATCGGTGACCGGGCAACAGAAGCCCGTACCTTCAACAACATTGGTCTTGTGCATCAGTCATTGGGCGAGTATCTGGGGGCCCTGGAGCAGTACGAGCAAAGTCTGGTGATCACCCGGGAGATTGGTGACCGGGCAACAGAAGCCCAAACTCTCAACAACATTGGCAATGTGCATCAGTCATTGGGCAAGTATTCGGAGGCCCTGGAGCAGTACGAGCAAAGTCTGGTGATCACACAGGAGATCGGTGACCGGGCTGGAGAAGCCAGTACCTTCAACAACATTGGCTCTGTGCATTGGTTATTGGGCGAGTATCCGGCGGCCCTGGAGCAGTACGAGCAAAGTCTGGTGGTCAAACGGGAGATCGGTGACCGGGCTGGCGAAGCCGATACCCTCAACAACATTGGTCTTGTGCATCAGTCATTGGGCGAGTATCCGGAGGCCCTGGAGCAGTACGAGCAAAGTCTGGTGATCACCCGGGAGATCGGTGACCGGGCTGGAGAAGCCAAAACCCTCAACAACATTGGTCTTGTGCATCAGTCATTGGGCGAGTATCCGGAGGCCCTGGAGCAGTACGAGCAAAGTCTGGTGATCACCCGGGAGATCGGTGACCGGGCTGGAGAAGCCAAAACCCTAGCTAATATCGGCCTCTTACTTCAAGTTCAGGGTAAACCTGTATTAGCCATTCTCTTTTTAAAACAGTCCATCAATACCTACGAAACTATTCGTACCAGCATCCAATCCCTTGATCAATCGTCGCAAGAGGCCTTCGCTGACACTATTGACCATCACTATCGTACCCTGGCCGATATCCTCCTCCAGCAGGACCGTATCCTAGAAGCACAGCGGGTGCTAGATTTACTACGGGTACAAGAACTCGACAACTACGTACGCGGCGTACGCGGCAATGAAAATACCCAATCCGGTATTGCCCTGCGCCCTGATGAACAAGAAATTATTAAACGCTACGAAGCCCATCAGGATGAACTGATTAAGCTGGGCCAAGAACGGGCAACCCTAGCTAAAATCGCCCCAGACCAGCGCACTCCTGAACAGCAAGCACGTATAGAAGAGCTACGTCAGCTGGAGCGAGCCGTGCTGGCTGGATTCCAAATCTTCTCTGAGCAGCCTGATATTGTTACCTTAGTACAGCGGCTACGGAATACCTTAGGCGCTACCAACATTGAGCTGGGCGAACTCAATGCCCTACGGGATAACCTACAAACCCTCCAGAAAGACCACAACCAAAATGCCGTAGTGCTCTATCCCTTAGTGCTGGAAGATCGGTTAGAGCTGGTGTTAGTCACTCCCAACGCGCCCCCTATCCGACGAACCGTTGCTGTAAAACGCACCGAACTAAACGAAGTCATTGGCCATCTACGCTATGGCCTGGAACAACCCGGGCGAGATGTAGAAACCCATGCCAAACAACTCTATGACTGGTTGATTCGCCCCATTGCCGACGATCTCAAACAAGCCGGAGCCGATACCATCATTTACTCCCCCGACTTGCGACTACGCTATGTGCCTCTGGCAGTACTCCATGATGGTAACAACTGGTTAATTGAGTCCTATCGCGTCAATAATATTACAGCCGCCAGTCTGGCCGACTTAGACAATGCCCCGACACGAAATAATGTCAGTGTGCTGGCCGCTGCATTTACCGAGGGCAGCCATGATGTCCCCGTGGGAGAGCAATCCGTTTCCTACTCAGGATTACCCTTTGCCGGACCTGAAGTTGATTTCCTGGCTACTCTGATCCCCAGCACGGTGAAACGCCTCAATAATGAATTCAGTCTTGACATTCTGAATGAGATGGATGACTACAAAATTATCCATCTAGCCACCCATGCTGCATTCAATCCTGGTCCTCCCGAAAATTCCCACATAGTATTTGGCAATGGGGATTGGGCCACCCTGGCCGATGTCAAGCAGTGGAGCTTTCCCAATGTGGAGCTAGTGGTCCTCAGCGCCTGCGAAACCGCTATTGGCGATGTGCTGCGCACCGACTCAGAAACAGACTCTGACTCAATCACTGGGGAAGAAATTCTCGGCTTTGGCTATTTGATGCAGGCCGCTGGGGCAGAGGCTGTTATGGGTTCTCTATGGAAGGTGGATGACGGCGGCACTCAAATTTTGATGGGCGCATTTTACGATGCCCTGAGCCGAGGCGGACTGTCCAAGGCGGCAGCATTACAACAGGCCCAGAGAGATCTAATTCGTTTAGCCGATGACAACAACCGAGGCAGTTTGGTGAACATTGTTGCTAATAGAGATCTGAACATAGACCCGAAAGACCTCAGCCACCCCCACTACTGGGCTCCCTTTATCCTGATCGGCAATGGCCTTTAGACACAGCTATGAAACGTAGGCAGGCCCTTAGATATATTCCATTAGGCTTAGCCACCCCGATTTCAGTGGCCTATGCCCAGCAAAACCTGCCACAGCAAAATCCAGATGATTTGACTGTAGAACAATTGTAACTACTCAGGCTGGGGTAGGAGAGTTATAGGGTTTCCAGAGAACAATCCCATGAGGGCATCCAGAACGTTATGCCCCTGTTTGCGTAGAGTGGATAGGTAACCGCGAATACGGCAGAACATC
>NZ_JAYGIG010000162.1:0-15485 GCF_034932105.1 Leptothoe sp. PORK10 BA2
AGGACTCAATTGGCACAGACATATTGTATTACCCTAGTCAAATAATGATGACTTGATTGTAACCTCCCTCAGATTCAATATCGACTAGGATAGTTCATATGTTTTACTGTCACTTTTAATTACACCCCTCTAAAACGGGTTGGATTCGCGGCTAAGAGAGTCAACAGCGTTGCCCCTGTAGTCATAGATAATATCACCCCCTTGACTTCGTCGGCATCAGGACATGTGTTATGCCGCTGACCCACGCGAAGACTATCAAAATTGTCTTCCCCATGACTTAATTGTATAATTGCGCAATTATGATATTATACAATTATGCAATCAGAAACTGTTATTGAAGGGCTTCTAGCCCTTGCCCAAGAAACACGGCTTGCTGCTTACCGTTTGCTCGTCCGTGCAGGTCCTTTCGGTCTACCTGCGGGAGAAATTTCTGAGACTTTGAGTGCTAACCCTTCTACTATGTCTCGACATCTTGCACAGCTAGAACGAGCTAATCTAATCCACTCTTGGCGTATTCAACGGCAAATATTCTATGCGATCGACTGGAATGGAACGAGTGAGCTTTTACAGTTTCTAACTGAGGATTGCTGTAAAGCAGATCCCTTAATTTGGTGTGGCGATCAGACTGAAGACTGCACAAGTGAACACAACATAGGAAAAATCAATGAGCTTTGATCACAAACCTAGAATCCTTTTTCTCTATGGTTCTTTGCGAGAACGCTCCTACAGTCGTTTACTAGCCGAGGAAGCTGCCAGAATTATTGAAGAATTCGGTGCAGAAGTCCGGTTTTTTCATCCCCATGAGTTACCCCTCCATGCAAGTGTTCCAGATACTCATCCTAAAGTTCAGGAATTAAGAGAACTCGTCAATTGGTCAGAAGGACAAGTCTGGTCAAGCCCAGAAATGCATGGAAATGTCAGTGGTTTGCTCAAACATCAAATTGATTGGATTCCGCTCAGTATTGGTGCGGTGCGACCAACACAAGGTAAAACCCTAGCAGTGATGCAAGTATGTGGCGGTTCACAATCCTACAATGCCGTCAATACGCTTCGAGTGTTAGGACGTTGGATGCGAATGTTCACTATTCCAAATCAGTCTTCCGTACCCAAAGCTTACCAAGAATTTAATGAAGACGGGACAATGAAAGACTCTCCCTACCGCGATCGCGTTGTCGATGTGATGGAAGAGCTTTACAAGTTCACTCTACTGTTACGTGAAAAAGTTGATTACCTAACCGATCGCTATAGTGAACGTAAAGAAGAAACTGAGAAACAATCGAGAGAAATTGTCAGCCAATCCATTGGTTCATCCTCCAGCTAACGGACTTATTTGAAAGTACAGGAGGCTCCCATGGTTACAAGAAAGCGACCCCGACTGCTGTTGGGTGTTTGACCATGGGTCAGCCGTCATCAGGGCTCAACTGAGGGCGATGGGCAATACCTTTTGGGTGGCTGGCGATTGGGGATAACGGGTTGCGACTCAACCTTCACAAGGGGGACGATTGCGCTTTGGCCAACAGCCCTCTTTCCAAGATCTCTGGTTCCAGGTACCGCCGAACGGCACAGGTCAGCGGCAGCAGACAACATTGAACTCAAAACCAGAGACTTGTGGCTGTCCACTGCACCTCAGTGTTGGGCTGTACTTTAAGCACACAGTCTAAAGCGGTGCTACGCCGTGCTTACTGGTAACTGCGTTATGCCGCTGCGACTCAACCAGCATCAACAAAGCTGGAGGAATTAATCCCCAAAACCCCGAAATTGGCATGAGAAATGCGCCAAATGCCGAGGTTATCAGTAGGTTCCAACCCATAAAAACGGGCAATCGAACATTGTGTTCTTGCGCCCAAAAACATAATTGACCCAAAGCAAAAAGGAATGGGCTTAACATCAACATCCAAAAAGCAGCACCTCGATCAAAGTAAGGATCTACAGCGTTGAATACGCCACTGCGAACAATATCTGACCAAGGTTCAAAACAATACAAAATGTCAACTAGTAAATGAATTACGCTCATTACAATCAGCCAGTACCCACTAACTCGAAGTAGAGGAATTGTTCTATTTTGTGCAACAGACATAGGAAAATCTCCTTGATTGTTAATGTATTTGCTGACAGGCATGGTAAAAACACGAAGATTAAATGCTTTCCTTGAGGCATCCATCATCATTCCTTGGATACGCTGCCGTATGGATATATATTAGTGTCCACAGAGCACAAAGTCAATACGCTTCCGTATGGTCAAAAAGAATGAAATATCAAAGCTTGGACGACAGGACTGGATTGACCTAGGTCTAAGAGTCATAGCAGAAAGCGGAATTGAAGCAGTGCGAGTTGAACCACTTGCCAAATTGCTGGATGTCACCAAAGGTAGCTTCTACTGGCATTTCAAAAACCGGGATGAGCTTTTAGAAGCAATTTTGCACGATTGGGTCAGCAGAGAGACTGACAGTATTATTGAGAAAGTTGAAGTGGCGGGCGGTGATGCCTCTGCTAAGTTGCTTCACTTGTTTGAACTAGCGATTCAAGATGATGGTCAGGTGGAAAATGCGATTCGAGCTTGGGCAGTCAATGATTCTAAAGTCGCTGCCGTGATTAACCAAGTTGATCAGCGTCGTTTGGATTACACAAAAGATTTATTTTTAGAAGTTGGCTTTACGCCATTTGAAGCAATGGTGCGTGCCCGGATGGCTTACTACTCACTTATTGGCGAATATATGCTAGGCACTCGAACTAATCAATCAGACCGATTAGCCGAAGTGCGACTTGAGCATATTATTCTCACACGTCTACATTGAACATCAAATGCCCCACAAACAATATCGAAGCACCGTCCTGACCGAGATGTAAAGCCGCCCAACGAACCCGTTCACCCGCCGCAGAAAGCCTCTACATCATAACCGATTAACTCTCGGTGGTCGGTGTGCATGGGTATTATGGGGGGACGAGGCTGAAATTGAGTAGCACATAAATAGTACACTGTGTTTCAGACTCGGAGGAGGCGAGTGAGGACTCTGCATTTGGGTGACATATGATGTCTATAACAAGATCACACGCACTCACCTCTTACCCCTAATTCACCTGACAAATCCTCAGGGCTAGGCGTTCTCGAACCTTGCCATAATCCTTTCGATTGAAGTCGGGCATTCGAGTTTCATCTCAGCCCAGTTCTTTCAGGCTATCCCTATGAAACAGAAACAATCCAATCCAATACCTGCACCTGCAACCACTCCTTATATCGCCTACGTCAGCATCGACTGGGCAGACCAAAAACACGATCTGTGTCTGTTCGATCCAGAAACTGAGCAGTTTGAATACTCGATCATCGGTCCTAAACCAGAGGCGATAGCTGATTGGGTCAAAGGTTGATGAAAAAAAGAGAGCCTAGAAAAGACAAAGAAAAGAATCGAAAATATATTACAAATCAATCCCCTTGACCTCGTCGGACTCAGGGCCTGTTGTTAGGCCTTCGCGCACCCAAGCGTAGAGAAGCGCATCGCGGATCGGCTTCCCAGGGAGGTTCGGTCTGACGGCCCAACGACGTAGCACGCAATCGCGTCGCATCCCGAGTTTCTCAAGCACTCGCGCCGAGGCGGAGTTATCGATGTCGCAGGTTGCCTGAATTCGATGAACGTGCGGCAGTGATGCCATCCACTGGAAAACAGCTTGCGCGGCTTCGGTGGCGTAACCACGACCCCAGAGCCGTTGATGCACGAGGTACCCGAACTGAGCGCGGTGACCCTCGAAGGTACAGGCAACGCCTCCGACGGGGGTGTCGTCGGGCAGCACCGTAATGCGCCAAGCGTACTCTTCACCCGACTCCCAGTGCCGAGTCGCACGCTCGACAGCTCTCTGAGCCTCGTCAACACTCGTTAGCCGGGGCCAGTCGGCATAGCGCACCACCTCGGGATCGTTAGCGTACTCAAAGATCGCAGGCGCATCGGACTCTTTCGAGCGGCGGAGAAAGAGTCTGGAAGTGCTGAAGCTCTCCGGAACGATCATCGCAAGGACTAACTCTTATTAGATCTACTTTTCCATATATCTACAACCTATGAGCTAGATATACGGATAGCTGGCAGTATGTCCAACCATAGGGGGAAATATACGGATAATTGTCCGTATACTACACTCATATTGGCTGGATATATAGAAAGTTTCGGTATATCTTCCAAAATTTTATAGCCAGAGCCAACTAGGTAAAACCACAGGCAGTTCATGCGAGCTACCTTGTCTATTGATGGAAACTCAACCTAGAAAATGACTCGATCAAGTTCGGGATCAATCCGGCTCAAGCACTATTCCTTTCGCACCGAGCAAACCTACGTCTATTAGATAATGAATTAGACCAATTTACTCTGTACTGTCTACCGCAATCTAAAATGCGACTTCTCGACGGTTTTGCTTTACCTTGACTCTCAACAATAACCGACATGGTTTCGGTTGCGTCTCCACCGAGGACTGAGCGGCATAACGACCCCGCGCACCCGCCGATAGTAACCTCTCGACCCCACCAACCAGATTGATACGGTCAGTGTGAACCGGGATTGTTCTACTGCCGCCAACGACAATTTATACCATTCGGATTTCTTAGATAGCTTGACGACAATTTAAGTCAATTTCTCCATAAAAAAGAACTCTGACGTAGCTTCAGTCACGATAAAACCAAACTGTTCATAAAATTTCTTTGCTGGGTTGACTGCAATAACACGCAGACGAATCGGAACCTTGTTCTGCCTCGCCTCTGTAATCAGGCTGTTAATCAACGCTGTACCAATTCCCAAACGCTGATATTCAGGCAAAAGATACAGAGAATCAAGGTGGATGTGGGTCGGATGTCTCTCCACGATAAACACGCCAACCGAAACATCGCCAACCGAAATAACTTGTGCGTTAGGAGAACTAATATCTTCACGGGACTCTGCCTGAACACGGGATTCACTCCATGCACCCCAAGTAGTAACAATAAACCCCCGCATTGTCCGATCGATAAGATCATAGAGAAGTGTTGCGTCACTTACACTTGCTTGACGAAGCGTGAAAGCTACTGGAAGTTTCATAAATGCGTTGCCATGACAGCTTCAAAACAACCCAATTCTAAGCAACAATAGCGCACCTTCAAAATACTCCCATAACCAGTTATTTGGGCAGCAGGACATTCGCACTCAACGGACTCAGACAGCCTAAACTTGATTCGATTATACTGGAAAGTTCCGGTATAATGCGCTTGTTATGTTGAAATTGCCTTTTTCATTGGATAAGCAATTGCTTCTCTAAAAACTCGAACAGGAATTCCGTTTTCTAGATATCCAGCGGCTTCGTAAAAACTCCTCGCTGTAACCGAGCTTAGTAATGTAATTTCGTCGAACTGACGCGATCTTGCCCAGTTTTCAAGAGAAATAAGCATCGTTTTGCTTACACCCCGAAATCGTGCTGTAGGGCTGACATAGAGAAGTCCAATCTCTCCTTTAGTATTAATAGAACCGACACCAACAATTTCATTATTTAGTTCTGCAACAACACAAAATTTCTCCGGATCAGAATACCAACCATGAACATTTTCGGGAGTCTTATTTCGTAACCATTCAGTTAAATGTTCTGGCGAGTGATGATGGTCAGCCTCGCACAAATCTATGATTGAGCGACGTAATATATCGCAACTGATTTCGGCATCGTTGGGGGTAGCTTGTCGTATCAGCATGGTGATTGGTCTTGCAACATAACGTTCCGATTGAGCGGCTGCCAACAACTACACCGAGGACTTTCAACAGTCCGCTCCGACCGGGTTGTTATGTCGCCGAGATCGCTCTAATTTACTCTTCTTATGGTATCTCACTCTGCTTTGCCGAAAATCTCATAGATTCCTTAGCCTCTATCTGAGCGAGCCTAAATCGATTTGCTGCGTAGCTTTGAGCAGCAAGGAATGAAGCTATGAGCACTACAACCCCAATAATTGTTGTACCAGTTGGATTAACTCCTATTAGATTGGATATTAAGCCAGCAATTAAGGCACATATAAAACTCAAAATGTACTGTGCAGTAAACCTTACATTTGATGTGTTGTTGGTCACCCAATGCATGGGTTCATCGTGGTATTGCCAAGTTAAATATGGTTGAATTTTAGGATCTTGCACAGCAAAGAAACGACGAATTCGCGCTATTGCACGCCTATTGAAATCAGTACGTTCATCTCTCCTGATAGTAAATCTAAATGTATCCCAACCAATAAATAAGAGTAGTACAAGCACTCCAATTGCAGCGCCTTGAAAGAAAACGCCAGTCATGGCTTTGCTTTGACCAAGAAACGCAAGCACTGCCAAAGTTGAAGATGTAATAGTGATAAAAAAGTTCAAACGAGCTATACCTTCTTGTCGCAAACGACGAGTTTCTTCTGATATCTCGTTATACTCAGCTATCAGAAATTCGATTGTACCCTGCTCAATACTTTCCTTATTTGCCATTCCATTTTGACTTTACAAATGACTCTAACATTGCGATTTTCCAGAGAAACTTCTTGATTCGAAACTGAACCTCGTCTGCTGGTACTGCCCTGCCGTTACTAGTTGAACATTCCGAGGAGGACATCTGCCTGAACACTGGCAGGGAAAGTTTTTTTTGAGTCCTTTCCAACTCCCCTGAACGACTTCGAGTCGCGCGTCTAACTTGTAATTCAGTGTCAGATCTGCTGGATAAGATCTTACTTTCTAGATGTTATCCAGCATTTTTGCGTGATAACACTCCTCTTCACAGAACTTATATCGCATTTTTGCTGTATAACTCCGGAAAACCAATGTACTATACAGCACTTTTGACGGTTAAGTATGGGGAATAGGGATCTTATCCGGCGCTTTTGACTGATAGACTCCCTAATAAGTGAGTTATGCAACATCTGCCATGGCAGCACCCAAGCCGCCGCGCTGACTCGATCACGTTAGGGAAGTCCTTCGTCTAAAGGCACTTTAGGCTGACAACTGGCAATGTCTATGGATACTACAGTAGTCACCCAACCAAACAGGAAACCTTCTCCACAATACTCAGGGCTACCGCTTCAGCAACTTTAATACCATCCACCCCCGCCGAGAGAATCCCCCCCGCATAGCCAGCACCTTCTCCAGCAGGGTATAGCCCTTTAGTATTCAGACTTTGAAAATCATCACCCCGCTTAATGCGAATCGGCGATGACGTGCGAGTTTCCACCCCTGTAAGCACCGCATCATGCATCGCAAAGCCCGGAATCTTTTGCTCAAAGACGGGTAGCGCTTCGCGAATAGCCTCAATGGCATAGTCCGGCAAGCTAGGACCCAGATCGCAAAGATGCACACCGGGACGATAACTAGGTTTAACACTCCCTAGCTGGGTAGATGCTACACCCGCCAAAAAGTCTCCCACCAATTGCCCAGGCGCTTCATAGGTGCCTCCCCCCAGCTCAAAAGCACGGGATTCTAACTCTCGCTGTAGCTGAATGCCCGCCAACGGACCACCCGGATAATCTGCTTCCGGCGTAATTCCCACCACAATGCCGCTATTGGCATTTTTCCCACTGCGTTCATACTGGCTCATGCCGTTGGTCACCACCCGCCCCGGCTCGGAGGTGGCCGCCACCACCTGCCCCCCCGGACACATGCAAAAACTATAGACTGAGCGACCGTTACTGCAATGGTGCACTAGCTTATAGTCAGCGGCCCCTAACATGGGATGCCCCGCCTGCTCCCCATAGCGGCAAGCATCAATCAGCGGCTGGGGATGCTCCACCCGGAAACCAATGGAAAAGGGCTTGGGTTCTATATACACCCCACGCCGATGGAGCATCTCGAAGGTGTCTCGGGCACTGTGACCCACAGCCAGCACCACATGATCGGTGCGAATGTAGTCCCCATTGGCCAGCATCACCCCCCGCACCTGGTGGTCTTGGATGTCGATGTCGTCCACCCTGGTTTCAAACCGCACCTCTCCCCCCAAAGAGAGAATGGTATTGCGCAGGGTCTCGACAATTTTGACTAGACGATAGGTGCCAATGTGGGGTTTGTTGATATATAGAATCTCTGGCACGGCTCCGGCATTGACCAGCTCGTGCAACACCTTGCGGCCATGGTGGTTGGTGTCTTTAATCCGGCTATAGAGTTTGCCATCGGAAAAGGTGCCCGCTCCCCCTTCGCCAAACTGGGCATTGGACTCGGGCTTAAAGTTGCGATTACTCCAAAAGCCAAAGGTATCTTGCGATCGCGCATGGACCGCCTTGCCCCGCTCTAGCACAATGGGCCTAAACCCCATTTGGGCCAAGAGCAACCCGGCAAACATACCGCAGGGTCCATTGCCAATCACCACGGGCCGATGCTCTAACCCCTTGGGGGCCTCCGCCACGTAGTGATAGCGGGTATCCGGAGTGGGTTTGACATGGGGATCTTTTTTGAAGCGACTCAGGAGCTGCTTTTGCTTGGGAGTTTCCACATCAACGATGTACACCAGCCGAATGTCGTCACGCTTGCGGGCGTCATAGCTGCGTTTGAAAACGTTGTAGGCGTGAACGTCCGCCGGTTGGAGGTGTAGTTTCTTGAGGACGGCATTGTGCAAATCCTCGTCCGTGTGGTCGAGGGGCAGCTTGATCTCGGCAAGACGCAGCATGGACAGTCATGGGCATGGGTCACTGCCTATTTTGCCATGGTTGTCTGGGGATGGCGCTTTGATTCGGGCTGGGGATGTGATGAATGTCACAGAAGACGCTTAGGAATCACGATCCGCAATTTGTATCAAATAAAACTAATCATTTCCATGTCTAGGTATACCCCCCCATGACTTACTACCGACATCAGCTGCCCCAGCTGTCTGACAGTATCTTTATTACTGATGGTGGTTTAGAAACCGTCCTGCTGTTTCAGCAAGGCTGGGCTCTGCCAGACTTTGCTACATTTCCCTTAATGGATAGCCCCCTGGGGATGGAGGCGATGCATCATTATTTCAATACCTATGGTGCGTTGGCCCAAACCTATGGGATGGGTCTGGTGTTAGAGAGTCCTACCTGGCGGGCCAGTGCTGACTGGGGCCAGCGCCAGGGCTATGATGCGGCCAAGCTGGCGGATGTGAATCGACGTGCGATCGCACTCCTCCAACTCACCCGTAGCACCTACAGCACCCCCCACAGCCCCATCGTCATCAGCGGCTGCATCGGTCCCCGTAGCGACGGCTACAGGCCGAAGCACCTAATGGATGCCACCACCGCTGAACGTTACCACCAGGCCCAGATCAACACCTTCCGCAGCACCGCCGCCGATCTGGTCACCGCCCTCACCATGACCTATACAGAAGAAGCCATCGGCATCACCCAGGCCGCCAAAAAGGTCCAAATGCCCGTGGTAATTTCCTTCACCGTCGAAACCAATGGCAAACTCCCCACCGGCATGGAACTCAAGGAGGCCATCCAAATGGTGGACCAAGCCACCGATGGCTATGTCGCCTACTACATGATCAACTGCGCCCACCCCATCCACTTCGATCGCGAACTGATCAACCAAGGCCCCTGGGTAGAACGGATTAAAGGCATCCGCGCCAATGCCTCCATGATGAGCCACGCCGAGCTAAACGAGTCAGAAACCCTCGACGAAGGCAACCCCCAGGATCTAGGGGAACGTTTCTACATCCTCAAACAGAAGCTACCCCACCTGACGGTCCTAGGAGGCTGCTGCGGCACAGACCAGCGGCACATCGAAGCCATTTGTGAAACCCTTAGTCCCGCCCAGGTCTACTAAGACCTGAGAGATCAGCATTCAGACTACATCACCAGACAACCCATCCATCCCAGGACCAAAATGTTTGGACCAAATGTTTGGACCAAACAATGGTAGACAATAAAAAGTCCGCTATTGTCTGGCCCCCATGTTCCCCCAGAAACTCAAAGCCCTCAGCCATCCCTCAGCCCGTTGGCTAGAGATCTGTTCCCTCCTGGGGGTGGGGTTAGGCATCTTAATCCGGCTAGTCCATTACCTGAGCAACCGCTCCCTCTGGTTTGACGAAGTGGCCATTGGCCTCAACCTCTTAGACCGCAGTTACCTAGAACTGCTCGATGCCCTCAGTTACAACCAGGCGGCCCCACCCCTATTCCTCTGGATTGAGAAATGGGCCATTAACACCTGGGGCAGCCATGAATATGTCCTGCGTCTGTTTCCCCTTTTGGGTGGCCTATTGTCCCTAGGACTGTTCTATCGGTTTACCCAGAGGTTTACCCAGGGCTGGGCCAGGCCCATCGCCATTCTTCTCTTCTCGGTACAAGGCTACATTGCCTACTTTGCCAGCGAGACCAAGCCCTATAGCTGGGATGTTGCCATGGCCTTATGGCTATGCATGGCCATCGCTGCCCTCGCCACCATCAAACCCAGCCTCAACCAGCTGCTGGCAGCAGGCATCCTAGGCAGCATCAGCATTTGGCTATCATTTCCCAGCATTTTTGTCATGGCGGGGGTGGAAGGCGCGAATATTCTCTCCCTACAATTATGGCAAGCTTCCACCACCAACCTAAAAGACTTTTTCCTCCGACGTATTCCCCTCTATGGAGTCTGGGTTACCAGCTTTTGCGGCCTATACTTTGGGGTCATTAGTAAAACCCTGTCTGACACGGGCCTAGCCGACAGCTGGGCGGGACGATACCCCGACAGCTTTCTAGATATACCCTGGCTGCTCGACTCCTTCGGTCGCTTCTTCTATCGTCCCCTAGGCTTTTCTGGCCCCACCGACGGTGTTGCCATGGTGGCATTTGTCACCGGTTGTATTCTGTTGTATCGCACCGCTAAACTCCGACTGCTTTACCTCAGCAGCCCGTTTATCGCGACCCTACTTGCTGCGTTTCTCCATCAATATCCCTTCCGCGAACGACTGATCCTATTTCTCACCCCTTTCGCCCTTATTCTCTTAGCAGAAGGTATTGTTTTTTGGTTGGACAGGTGGAAAAAGAAGCCCCGTATATTAGGCGTTTTCAGTCTCATCATGGCTATAACCCTGATATTCATGCCATTTGGACGAGGTCTACACGGTATGCTAGTTCCCACTAGTTTGCATTTTGATCACGTGAGACCGACGCTGCAATACATCGATACTCACTGGCAAGCAGGGGATAAGCTCTATGTCTTGCCAGGGGCACAGCTACAGTTCGAATTTTATAACCGTAGCTTCGAGCTACCCATGACGGATGTTATCCTCAGTGAACTCCAAAACATTGGCATTTGGAAAGTCTCTGAGGCTGATTTAGAAAGCCACTATCAAGAACTCAAGGCGCTCAAAACAACACAGTTAAAAAACGAAAAGAGAGTTTGGATTCTGTTGGCGCGGAAACGGCCCCAATCAGAAGAGGCCATCGTCGAACAACTGAATCGTCTCGGGCAGTTGGTGGAGAGAAAACAATATCCGGGTGCTATGGTGGGGCTATACGATTTTTCATCGTAAATCACGAATGGAAGGCACCATGCCTGAGTCATGTAAGCTCCTGCACCTGACCAACACCAATGGAAGGCACCATGCCCGAGTCATGTAAGCCCCTACGCCTGACCAACACGAGTGGAAGGCACCATGCCTGAGTCATGTAAGCCCCTACGCCTGACCAAGGTGGCATCTCCCATGGGGGACATGCTGTTAGTCACCGATGACCAGGCCCTCATATCGCTGGATTATCAAGGCTATGAGCCCAGACTCAGGGGTCTGCTCGCCAAACGCTATGGCAACTTTGAATTAACTGAGGTGCCATCCGATAGCCAGGGTTTAACCGCCCTGGAAAATGACCTGATCTGCCGTCTGCGCGCCTATCTCAACGGCGACTTGACAGCCATCGATCCCATTCCAGTTAACCCCGGCGGCACTCAGTTTCAGAACCAGGTGTGGCAGGCCCTGCGCACCATTCCACCGGGCACCGTCCGCTCCTATGGTAACCTGGCCCATCAGCTGGGTAACCCTGGCGCGGTCAGAGCCGTGGGGGCTACCAATAGTCTCAACCCCATTTCCATTGTTTTGCCTTGCCATCGCGTGATTGGAGCCAATGGGAGTTTAACTGGCTACGCTGGAGGCTTGGACCGCAAACGTTGGCTACTGGAACACGAAGGGGTGGAGCTAACTCAGCTTAAACGCCATCCAAAGGCATTCCCAGCCCAGCAACTGTCGCTCCTGGATATTCAATAACACCCCAGAAGAATATCTCTACCCTGGCGCTTAAAGAGTTTGATTGGGTTCCCTCCCAGGTTCCTGCCCTCCTAGGGAACTCGGGCCGTACCAATACTGGTTTCGCCTTGGGCGATGACCACCGTGTCGAAAAAGCTGATGTCCGTATCCCCAGGGAATGGAATATTAAATGTGCCGCTAACCGCAGGTAGGGCACCGAGGTCAATTTTTTGCTTGGCCAAGTCGCCGCGAATGGTCAGATATACCTGTAGCTCACCATCGGCATCGGTCGAAAAATTTTGAAAGGCGAGGTCCCCACCGACTCCGGCAATGATGGCAACACCGACATTACCACTAGTGGTGTGGTTATTGGCTCCTGAAAACGCGCCCATGGAATTTACCTCTCTAATTAGTTAATTTAAACATTCGATATTGTAAGTTGGTATCGAACCACATTAAATCGCATGGAGCATAGTCATAATATGACACCATCCCCTCCGTAGCCCTGCCTTGTGATGACTGATCTAGCCCCCTGTATAGCAGAGAATTACGGACATACTTCCTCTATAAATAACTTGAGGGCACCTTTATTAATTGCCTTGATCTAAAAAACAACATCTGAAACCATTGGAACTTCCTTCGCTATTCTCAATAAAATGAGTCTTTTTTTAACACAATTGAATTAATCGAGGGTTCCTTGAGTCTTATGTTTTGCAGAAATCCTTACATATCAACGATTGCAGGCACACTTTGAACTTTGAACACGCTAGCCAGCCAACCAAGGAATAAGGGTTTCAGCCTCTGAAAATGAGTCAAAATGCCTCAAAACTCAGAAAATTCATATTCCTTATGCCTCTCAAAGCATCAGCAGCAAAGGCTTTGAGAAGTTCACAGGATTCAAGTAAATAAGCATTAATGAGAAAAATTCGGGATTCCAGGCGATAGCGTTGCCACCACAAAACGCCCAAAAATCCTAGTCAAGGAAACAAACACATTAGAATTGCCCAGGTGCGTAACAGTAAGCATCAGCCTATCCAGAAGCGGGTTAGCAAATTGGTGAATGACTGACAGAATAGAGTGGTCAACGGCAAAGGATTCCTGCTCTAAACCTCATATGACTGTTTATCTATCTTAAAAAGAACAAAAACGAAGCTACCAGTTATCCAAACCTCTAAACCCAATCTTGAGCGCAGTGATTCTTACCCCCTAGGATTAGGGGGATAGGTAACCGTTCCAGGAACTTGAAAACAGCTAAAACCTCAACGAATTTAATGGGGTTTCGGCTTATTGAAAATCCATAGGTGACCACCAAAATCGCTGAAACGAACAAAGTGCATTGAACGTCAAGGACGGTTACGGGATATAGAAAGCCTTCAGTCGGCATCACCTGTGAGCAAACACTTAAGGATGGCTCAGTTAATCTGTTAACGCCTTGTGGAGTAATACTTGAATTGAAGAACAATCGACAAAGCTACATCATCCGTTTCCAGGCAATCTTAAAACACTACATAGCGATTGTAGCCTTAGTGAAGCACATCAAAAGCCTTTGTTAAAATAGATTGAGCTTTCAGCTTGTGCTCGCTAATACAGAAAAACGATCCAAACTTATTCAACTAATACAGATATCTCTTAAAAGACAATACTTTGGCATAATCAAAGACTAAGTTCCACGCCAAGCATCATTCATCAATACTATGAACCCTAAGACTAGTAAGGTCAAACATCTATCAAAATTACTATCCCTAATCCTCTCAAAATCTCTATCTGGTTGGGCATTCAAAATTTTAAGACATAGATTTAGGCAAACAGAAAACACAGGGGCAGAATTACATACTTATTCAAAAGAAAGGTTTATTTTTGACGCCTCTAATTTTGTCTTCTTACTATTGATTACGACTTCTATAATCAGTTTTTTAATTGGCCAGTATGTATTAAAGAATGAAGGAGATCTAGGAAACTGGAACTTACTGATAGGATTAATTTTATCTGTCTCACTTCATGACATCTTGAAAGGGACTCTAGAGAGTTACAATAATTTACTCTTAGAGTCCGTAGAAACGGAGAATGCAAGAAAGGTCAATAGTACATCAATCAGCAATGAAGAAAATACAAAGAAACAGCGTTATTTTTTAGCATATTTAGTCACTGGAAATCCTAAATTTGAAATCGCTGAATTAAAGTTCATTGACATAGAAGATCCAATTCGTAAAGAAAGAGATAGCATTGGAATTAATTTATTTGAAGAAAATCTATCGAAGGAATTTGACGATGAAATAACACTTCGAAAGGCAAGATATATTCTCATCAACTTACCCGACAAAGATTTTCTACAGCCTATTGCGCTTAAGGCAAGTATGCACGCATTAGGCAAATCGAATCAAAGCAAGATTAGAAAAGATCATCCCGAGTATAAATTTTTCAAGGATATATATGCATATATGAAAGCCTGGGTAATGTGTAGTCTGGATTGCAGCCCAAATAACCCAATGCCCATAAGTGTGATTGGGCTGAATTACCCTAGTCCTCAAACGCCTAACAAGCAATTATATAAAGTTGCAATCAAATATATAAGAAATATTTTATTAGAAGGTCCAAAAGCACAAACTTTTTTAAAAACACCTGAGGCTAAACAAGAACTCAAGCGCTGCTTATCTCTGTTATTAGACGAAATTGAAAACCTGAAAATTAAATAGTCTAAAACCTTAATATATACCGTGAATACCTTACAAATTATAACTTTAATATCTGCATCATGTACATTTAAGGGTAGGGGAAACGCATACTCTCAATAAGACAAGATTATTCTCATTGTCCATGAGAATAATATCAACAAGGCTAATTTATTCCAGTTCTTGAAAACTTATATAGCGTCGTTTTAGGCTAATAACGCCATATATATTCTCTCACCACATTGATGCGTTTGCACTGCATTTAAGTGCCCGATACACAAATTCATAATAAGGTACTCAGAAAAATCAAAGCTTTATTACCAGCCTTTTAAATCAATATCTTCGGGATCGATATCATCATTAAAAACCTGATCAACAATATCCTTGTACTGCTGCAAATCACTTAAGCCGATATATTTTGCGGCTTGTCCATCCTTGAATTTCTCTTCAACGTAGTTTAGGTTGTCTTGAACGTCTGGATAACTTCTTGTGATTTTGCTACCTACTGCTTGCAAAATGCTAAATATCCCAGCCATGAGTTTTTCCGCTTTTTCTTGTGGGCTGGACAGTGCGAAGTTCATCTCTAACTGGTGAAAGTCTCTAAAAAAGAACATCCCAGTACCCAAACGGTCTGGAATGTCCGAAACTGGCTGAAACCATTACAATCAGCCAGTTCCATTATGGAGT
>NZ_JAYGIG010000163.1:0-15249 GCF_034932105.1 Leptothoe sp. PORK10 BA2
TGGCAAGCGTTTACTCATTTTCGCATTCAGCATGAAACTGAACGCCTTTATCCACACCGAAACCTACTCGGTGCAGTCGATTGGCCCCTGTTTGCTTGAGTTAGAGCGCGAGACCGGTTACGCCCGTAGTCTTTGAACTCAAATTGGCCGCTGCCATTCGGTTCTATTTCATAGCCGTATTTACGCAGTTGCACCGCTAGTTCGTTCTGGTAAATCTCACCCAGTAGTTTCTGATTATTCAGCACTTCTTCGTTCGATAGGCTCTGCCATTTTCCGTCGCCCATTTGGGTCGCGTTGATCACCACGCAATGGGTGTGCAGCTGCGGGTCTTGTTCGCGGCTCGTTTCATGGCGGAAGGTGGCGGCGATGATGTTGGCGGTGGCCACCTTTTCGCGGATGCCGGGGCCGCGTCTAACTCGCGTTTGGGCGTAGCGATTTTCTAGGACTTCGAGCGCAGTTTTAACCGCTTCGTCGTGGGCCTGGATGACGCGCTTATCTTTCTGAATCAGCGCGGCGATGCTGACGCTCTTCGGGGCACTGAAAGTGTAGTCGGTGGCAGCGCGGTGTTTGGCTGGATTGATCGCCTTTGAGTGCAGCGATTTGCCATCTGGGGTTTGGCCGTGGAGCAGCTGTTGGAAGATGGCTTTATCGACCGCTCCTGCTAGTCCTAGTTTTTGGGCTCCGTTTCCCTGCCACTGGCTATCGCTTTGCAGGTCTGGATCTCCCTGCGTATAGTAGTCGTCTTTCTCGTAGTAGTTTTCGGCTTGCGCGGCGCTCACATTCGCTAAACTCAGCATAATCGTTCACTTTTGCGATGGTGATCGGTATAAGTCTTGTTGGTTCTGCGGTTTGTTGCTTTTTGGCCCTAAAGTGGGCGTGCTGTCTGAACTCTTGTGGAGCCCACCCCTGATACTACTGATTTATCGAAAATCGGCAAGGGGTGGGCGTAACGCGTAATGACGGGAGTTTGAGTAGAGCGCCAACAGCACTTTTTCACTCCGCCCAATCATGCCTGGAATCGGTCTAAATTCTTTTTTTTGGGCCAGCTTGTGATTTTAACGCTCTATTCAAGTGCTAGTGGCGCTCTTTTGGCGGAGGCCGCTGTTTGACGACGAATGCTCGTACTTTAGAACGACTGGTTTTAGGCGGTTTTTTGGGGGTGGGGCTGGGCTCTTTTCGTTTTATTAGCCCCATGAAGTGCTTCTGGGCGGCTGTGTTAGCGTGTGTTTTATGACACCTTGCCTACTGAGGATGTCTGTCTTGGGGCCTACCTGTTTACTGCTTCTGTCCTTTCAATTCTAGTAACCAGCTATGGCTGATCTCTTTCTCGTTGTCGATACCGGCGGCAGTCAGACCAAGATTATCTTTCAATCTTCTGACGCTGACTCGCCTGAATGCTTACTCATGCCGCCTGAGGTCGAGTGCATTTCGCAGCTGCAGTTCGACCGCTACCAGGAACGTATCGGCTGGCTCGGCTCGCCTTCGCCTCTACAGCAGGCTTGGCTTTCGGTGAATGACCAGCTTTGGGTCGTCGGGGCGTTCGCCGCTGAGTTCGACCCCGAGGATCGCTTGCATGAGAAGAAGTATGAAAATGCACTCTATAAGGTGATGGCGGCTATCGGGGTGATCGCTCAAACGCTCGGGCTAGCGCAGCGACAGCTATCGGTTCATCTGGCGATGCTGTTGCCCTGGCAGGAGTTCAATGACCGCAAGGCGTTTGAAACTCACTTGGCTTCGCTATTGGGTGAGTTTAGCTTTCGACAACAGAAGCTCAAGGTCAAGCTGAAGTCCTTTCTCTGTCGACCTGAGGGTGGCGGGCTGGCCGCGACGCGGATGCGGCTGAAGGGGCTGGAGTGGTTTCAGCAGCAGCGATTGGTGGTGTTGCTCTTTGGCCATCGCAATACCTCGGCGCTCTATTTTGAGCAGGGCCTGTTTAAGCAGGGCGATAGTCCTCTCTATGGCTTCTCGCAGATGCTCGATTTGCTGGTCGCGCGATACAGCGTGCTGGATAAGCACGCCTTGCTACTGGCGTTGGTGACCGCCATGCAGAAGGCGAAGGAGAAGCTCGATAGCAATAACCGATTGATTGCAAATCACTGGAATCGAGGGAATCGGTTGCACTATCCCCTCTGGAGTAACTCTCAGGCGATGACGGCGCTCGTTTCTGTCCGAGATGACGCGCTCAGGAAGGCTGAGCTGACGGCGTTATCGCAGGCCATTGAGGCCGCTTTTGAGGAGTACTGGGAGAAGCTCGAAGCTTGGATGGAACGCGTTGTTCCAGATAACCTCGACGAGGTTATTGTCTCGGGCGGCGCGGCGTTGATGTTGGAGCCGAAGCTGACGCATTATTTCTCGGAGGGTAATCGGGAGCGCCCCTTTGACGGTGAGCTGGTTTGGGATGCTGAGTTGCACGAGTCGATGGGCGAGGCCTTTAACTGGCGCTATCAGTACCATGCGGACAAGGCTCACCAGATTGCCCGCTTTGCCGATGCCTATGGCCTCTTCGACCAGATGCTGTCTGCGGCGGGGGCAAAGGCATGAGTGAACCGAAGACCAGTGGACCTAAGGTAAAGAGACCTTCTTTTAGTTTGCGCTTGCAGCCTTATGACGGCTCCCTGCTCGCTGAGGTCGTGCAGTATCTCAATGCTTTGGATCGCTCTGATGCGCAACGGCGGGTCGAGAGTGTGTTGGTGATGGCGTTGTTAGCACAGGCGCGGCTGTATGACGAAACGAGGTCGCCGGAGGAACGGCGGCGTTCCTGTATTGAGTCTTGTGATGCCCTTGAGAAACATGCCAGTGCCCTGCGGCAACTCGTCGGCGTTGAGATGCCGTCTGTTAACGGGACGATTGCGCAGCGGCTAGAAGGCGGCGATGGGGCCAATCGGAGTGGTCGCCTGGCTCGGCCCCAGCTGCTATCGACTGGGCCGAAGCAACCGCCGGAGCTTGATGATGAGCCTGCTTTGCCGCCGCCGAAAGCCAGGCTTCAGGCAAAGGCGACACCCACTGATGTCGATGCCCTCTTTGGCGGTTGAGGCCGTTAGGCCAGAACGGTTAAGCAGACTGTCTACCTTGAAGCACTATTGAGACAAGCTGGTGATCACCTACAGCCTTCTATGCCAGGTGCGTAAGGCAAGCTCTACGATGTCTGCTGAGGAGATGGATTCTTGGGCGTTGAGCAGCGGCAGGGAGTGTTCCTTGAAGCGCGGCATACCGCGATACAGAGGCGCTCTTAAGGCTTTCATTTTAACAAGTCTGTCGTAAGTTTCACTATTTTTTACGACCACCGGCAAAAGGGAGGCTGACTTCCTCCCGAGGCTAAAGCGCTTAATTCACTCTGTCGTAATTTTTAACGGTTTTTACAACGGGGCTCAGCTGCGAAGCGGGTAAGCAAGTGTCGTACGTTTTTTTGCTTTTCTACGACATGACAATTAGCAGGGTGAAAGCCGTTGACCGTTTGAGCTACAGTCCACCTAAGTAACGGAATTCGCGCTGGTCGGACGCTAGCCACTCAATGGCACCGGTCTCTTTCAAGTAATCAAACAGCTCGGTTAAGTCGGCTTGGGTAACGCCCTGCTCTCGCAGCAGGCGGCTGTTCTCGCGGATGCGCTTGACTGATGAAATCGCTCCGGGTTGTAAGCTCGCTAGCCGCTTCTGCACTTCGCTGATTTGCCCTACGGTCAGACCAAAGCGGGTCGCGGCGCGGGCCGGTTCGGGCGCTTCCACCGATAGCAATCGCTCTAGGTCCGCTCGTACGTCTGGTCGCTGCGGGGCTGCTGGTGCTTCCGGCGCTGGGGGTGGCTCCTGTGGCTCTAGACTGGCAAATGAGCGGGTATCCCGGTCAAAGCCCGATAGGTTCGGTAGCTGTGGCATCGGTTGCCAGCAGTCGTTCACGTAGTCGTACACCGCGCGGCCACAGGCGGAGAGATCACACATCTGCATGACTGCTTTTTTGCCGTCTTCGGGTAGCGGTACGAACTTGGTGCCCAGCAGTGCGTTAGCAGCGCGGCGGTCGTGATTGCTGACGATAGCGATGGGTTTGAACAAGGAACGGATGCCAGCCGTCACGCCTAGGTCTTTGGCGTTGCTCACTTGGCCGATTTCCCAGATGTAGTTCTGTAAGCTGTCGCCCATTGAGGACAGGCCAATTTTGTACTGGATGTAGTCCTCAAAGCTTTCTTTCTCGGTGGTCTGCCAGACTTTGTAGAGGTAGGTAACTTCATCAAATATCAGCAGCTTTGGCCCGGTGATGGCTTTGAAGTCTTCTAAGCAGCCGTTAATCCAGGCGACCAGGTTGACCGGGCTTTCGTCCAGGCCTTGGATCGAGCGGATGTCATCGGCGACGCCTTGCCAGTAGCCTGCTTCTTTGGCGTCGCCTTTGCCTTCCATCACAAAGATGTGCAGCTGCCGGTGGCGCTGGCGCACTAGGCGCAGCAGGTTGGAGACGAACATGCCCTTTCCTGCTCCAGGGACACCGACAACGGTCATGCTCACTAGGCGCTGGGCGATCTGCGCCATCGTGGTAGTAAAGTCGGTAGCCGGGGGATCTGATGTAAGCACGGTTGTTGTCGCGGCGGCTGTCGTGAGTGCGGCTGTTGGTTGATCTGCGGCTGGATTCGATTGAGTCCGGTGTTGTTTGGTCTGTGCAGCCGCTATCGCAGCGTCAAAGGCGGCGCGCTCAGACGGGGGTGCCTTCTCTGTTTCGGGACTGGCCGGTGAGATGGCCTGCTGTAGTTCTGGCGGTAGCGATTTATCTAGCTCGTAGCCATGGCGCAGCAGGTTCGTCTCAGCGACTTTGTTCTTCGCTTCCGTATCTGCAAATAAGCGCAGCTGGCGGTCGCGTTCTTTTTGTGTCCGCGCTTCATCGATGTCGTCCTGCAATTCATCTAGCTCGTGGGCGGCCACGGCCACCAGTCCCGCACCCGCGAGGGTCGTCATCAGCGTCACCCGGACGGGCGCGGCTTTGGCTATCGGCACGAACGCTAGCGCGAGGCCGGTGATCAGAGCGCTGTAGCAGGCGGCAGCTCTGGTCGGGAAGATGCGGGCGAGGGCACTTCCGGCTTGTCCCAATAGAAAACGGAGGATGGCGCGAGTGCGATCGCTATTGAGGTCTATGTCGAACAGACTCACTAAAGGATTTCCAGACATGTCCAGAGCCCTCCGACAGTAAACAGCAAGACGATAGCCGTGCTCTCGATGGCATCAACCCCCAGCAGGTTGAAGTTCAACACTCCGGCCCACCGTGCGCCTCCCAGCACGCCCTGAATACAAATGATGAGGAAAGCGAAGTAGAGGATTGAGAGGACACCTAAGGCTCCCACCGCAATCCACGTCTGCGGCCAAATCACGGCCAGCTGCACTAGGGCGCTGCCAGCAAACCCTGAGAGCGAGTAGTAGCCAAACTTTGAGGCCAGGCGATGACTCATGACAGGTGCCTCCTAGCTGACAAGCTTGATCGGGTTCTGTTGCGGCGTCGTGCTGCTGGTCAGCGACAGCGCCCCTTCGTGGGTGCCGCCGGTTGCCAGGTTCGTCACGCGGCGCAGTCCTTCTTGCAGCTGACGGCGGTAGGCGGCAAAGCCCACGTTCTCTTGCTCGATGCCTGCGGCTAGGCCGATTCCGGCTTTGGCTCTGACCACTTTTAGCTTGTGCTGGAGTGCTTGGAACTGCGCAAAGGCTTCTTCTCGGGCGATCTCGTTCTTGGCGGCCAGGTCGATCAGCTTTTTCATGCGTTTGACTAACTCGGTATCGGTCTTCAGCAAGGCGATGGCACTATCGGCGGCGCGGATGCCCTGGGAGCGCTTTTCGGCTTCGGTGGTCATCTGGTCGATGAAGGCGTCGGCTGTTGGCTCATCGAAGCTCAGCCAGTCAGTCGGCAGCTGGACGCCGGGGGGCAGCTGGAGGTTCTCTAGGTTACTCGGGTTGTAGCTGTCGTCCGTCAGGCGGCTTTTGGTCTGGAGCTGGTTCTCTAGGCGTTTGGCAAGTAGAAAGGCCATGGGAATAAGGGGGAATGAGGGACGATGAAATTAATAGCGGACGATGGACTCTAGTTGGTTGAGTCGGTGGTGGAAGCTGAAAGCTTTATCCACATCCAGGAAGAGGGCTCCCCCGGCGCACAGCAGCGTGCCGAATAGCAGGATGTGGGTCAGGGTAATGCGCGACTGCTTTAGCCGCTCGATGCTCTGCTGTTGTTGGCCGTCGCTATTGCGCAGGAAGGCCAGGGCGTTACGCTGGGCTTCGAGTTGGCTTTCGATGCCGCGCAGACTATCGCCGAGGTCACCCAGCTGCTGGCTATGTAAGTCGTCGGCGTGGGATAACCGCTCGACTTGACTGACGGTGCTTTTGAGCGCTGCTTTCAGTTTGTCGAGGCGGTGCTCGGTCTGGTCGAGGCCATCGGTGAGGGCTTCGACACAGGTCGCGAGATGGGTGACTTTCACTCTGACTTTGGCTTGCTCTTCGGTCAGTTCTGAGAGTTCGGCCAGTTCGCTCAGGCTGACTTCTCGAGAGGCGGCCTCCGTCAAAGTCACAGGCTGAGATGGCCCGCTGCCGAACAGTTCTTGATTCAGGTCGCGTCTATTTGTCATCGAACCAACCTCCTAGCGTTTGGCTGACGGCTTCGGCGCGGTCTTTGGCGTCAAGCACGGGGTCTAACCAGCGGGCTACTCGCCAGCCGGTGTAGGTGCCGCTGCTGAACATCAGAAGGCTCAGCGAGGACAGTAGTAAAAGGCGGAGGATCATGGGCTTTTCTCCTGGGCTGGTGTCCGCGTACTTCCGAGGACAGGGCTGTGTAGGCGTTATCTGATGGCGTTCTCAGCCGAGGACAGCCCGATCCGCTGAGGGCAGCTGGAGGACTGCCGCGAACAGGGCGAGGACATGCCGAGGACGGTGACGATTAGGTTGATGGTGAGTAGAAGGCAGCCGATGGCGAGTAACAGGGTGATCCCTTTCTGCCATGCCGTGGGCGCTAGGGTTACTCGGATGGTGGGCAGCTCTCGGGCAGTGCCGTATTCGTCGAACCAGACGCTGAGAGCAGATGAATCGGTTGCGGCTTTGAGGCTGAGAGCTGTTGGCGCAGCTGTGAGAAAGGGTTGCTGGCGCTCGCTGCCCCCTCGTTGAAGCCTTTGAGGAAGGCGCTGAACGCCTGCTGATTAACGTATTCGGCGCTCTGTTGACCGATGACGTAGGCATCAGCGCTTACGTCTGCGGCCAGCTGCTGGGTGACGGCGACGACTTCGCCTTGGACAGCGCTGGCAGTGGCCAGCGGTTGAGGCTTGGGGGCTTGAGCAGTCTTGGCGTCAGGCTGACGCGGGTCGGTCTTCGGCATGGTCTCCATACTCCTGATTAAGAAATTGGGTGGTGGTGCGCCCTGCGGCCAGGGCTTCGAGGTAGCGTCCCAGCAAACGTAGGTCATCCATCGTGTAGAAGCCTTCGCTATCGGCTTGGACTCCGATGCGCTTGCGCCAGGTGCGAAGGGTGCCAGAGAGAACGGGACGGCCCCGCACCATGGCGGCAAATTCGCGTAGTTGAAACGGTGTGATGCGCTCGTCTGAGGCGTTGGCTAACACCTCAACAGCAGTCGCCTGCGACGCTTCTGAAACGCATACGAAGCGCATAGAAACTGACACGGGGGGTCTCCTCCTTGAAACGCACTTTTGAAGGCAATCGCTGAAGCGTTTCTGAATTTATTTGAACTGGTCAATAAACGGCTAAAGCGTTTCGTGAAACGCAGCACTTCAAGACGAAATGGATCGTGCTGATCCGTTTTTATCCTGTTACGATGGATGTTAGCATAAATTTTATTCAGCAATCAGTTTTATTACCTTATTGCTATCATATGTGGGAATGACGGAGGAAACATCCTATCTGCTATACTTCTCCTGCTATAGCAGATAGGATGTTTCGTTATAAAACCCATGTCTGGTGAGGTTGAGTACCGGGAATCGGTACGTCTGAAGTTCACGTATTTTTATGCTACTGATGGCACCTACGCCAAATATCGGGCAGCGGTGGAAGCCTGCGGCTGGCAGCAGAACTATCTGCTCAACCAGTTCACCAGCAGCTTTGTGAAAAAGAATCTTGAGTACTATCAAGAGGCGCTCGCAAAGATGGCGGCAGCGATGGATATTCCAGCAGAAGAGCTATACGAGCTGTGTCGTTCCGATGCTGAACCCATTCTTCCAAAATACGTGAACGGCCATCCCGATATCGGCCCCAGTCCGCTGGCTCCGTATTGGGACTTGACCACCCAGACAGCCAGTCGGCGTACCGTGGGCGGGGTAAAAATGTCCGGACGCAATGCCGTTGCCTTTCGGCTCGCTGCCCACATTGATCGCGAAAGCGTTGCCCTCACCATTAGCCGCATCGCCCAGTGGCATCTCGATACCTATTGGGATCGAATTTATGCCCCGCAGCTAGCTGGCGATCTCAAGCAAACGTTGTAACCCAGTTGTAATTTTGGAGTCTGTTTCATGCCCCAAACATCCATACCGGCGCGACAACCAGCCACGACGAATCCCCATCCCATGACCGACTGGACTGGTCAGGCTATTGTTGACGCGCTGGTAAAACAGTTACCTATTACATACGGCGAGCTTCAAAATGATGCTCGTACTGCCCTCAGCAAAAAGGATTATCAGCGTTGTAAAATCTATCCCTGTCTGGCGCTAGATGATGCCTATATCAAAGCCATTGGTTACATGAGCAGTATTCCAGCTGTTGCGGACCAGGGGATGCCAACACTGGCAACTTTAGTTGCCGAGAGCTGCCGCGCGATCGCTGAAGCGCATGCTCAAGCAGAGAGAGGAATCATTGACGAGCCAGAGCCCTCGGAGCGAGAAAAAGCTCGGTTCAAGGCCATTAACGAGCTTGAACTGATAACGCAGGAGATCTTTAGTAAGGCTGTACCCAAAGCCTAAAACGAACGGGCCGGGGCGCTGTACGTTGCAAACCGGCCCGTATTAGCGCAGAAGCGCAATAAAACGTACAATTGCTAGTTAGAATTACGGAGGCGTTCAAAGGTACTAATGTAAATCCCCCCTTTAAAAAGGCGAAACCCCACGTCCGGCAAAGACACAGGGTTTCTTAATTGATGTTTTACCACCAGATGGGACGACACTAACGAAAAGGTTTAGCGGCCAGAGTTAGTCCGTTCACAGAGCTTATTGGCAATTTTAAAGTATTGGGGGAAGTTTCCGCAACCCAATTCATAAAGTTTTGTCAAAAGTCTCGCCATCTGGTGGGTTGTTCTACCACCCAAGAGACTTATGGCAGCTGTTAGCAAACAGCGGTCGGCCAGCCTTCATTCCAACAAGCAAGGTGCCGGTTTTGTCAAAGAACAAAACCCCTTTCTTGCCCTCTGGCCCCACCGCTTTGATTATCTTTTTGCACCGCATCCCGACCCCGGTACTAAACCAGAATGGCAAACCGAGTCGCGCCATCCCCTATCAGACCGGCTAATTGTTCAGGGTGCTTATCTCTATGGGGTGCGCCCTGGCTCTACTACCTACTATGGCCTGCTCGACATCGACAGGGGTAGTCCCTACCATCCACAGCGAGATCCGCTGGCACTCACACGCATCAGTGAAGCCCTCGAACCACTAGGCCTGGTCACTTGCCTTAAGCTCACCAGCTCCGACAGCATGGGGCTACATATCTACTTTCCCTTCGCTGAGGAGGTTCCTTCATGGCAGCTCGCTCTCGCAGTGGCCACGCTGCTAGAAAATGCTGGCTTCAAACTCATGCCCGGCTGGTTAGAGATCTTTCCTAACCGTAAGCCGTTCTCTCCTGATGGCAGCTACAGCCTCTTTAACGGCCATCGCCTGCCCCTTCAGCAGGGCTCTTACCTGCTCAATGATGATTTACAGCCCATTGCGAGCTCTCACCTGGCCTTCGTCCGTCAGTGGCAAGCAGCAACGGCTCGTAACGATATTTCCATTGAGGTCTTAGAGCAGACGGTTCGTCAGGCTAAGCGCAAGGCCTATCGGGTCTCGGGCAAGGCAGAGAAGTTTCTCAACGACTTGAACGCTGAAATTGAACCGGGATGGTCTGGCCCTGGGCAAACCAATCACATTCTCGGGCGCATTACGATGCGGTCCTACATCTTCGGCCACGTACTCGGCGCTGAGGGGCCGTTAAACGGCAAAGCCCTCATTGATGAGATCGTTAAGGTCGCCAAAGCACTACCGGGCTTTAAGGACTACTGTGGCCATCAAAGAGACCTTAGAAAGAAAGCAAAGGCATGGGCGCACTCAATTGAGAATAAAAGCCACTACTTTCCCTATGCCAGTGGTAAGGCTTTCAAGGCAAAGCAGGGGCCTACATGGAATGAACAGCAGGCAGCTGAGGCACGGGAGCATATCCGACAGTGTGTGATCGAGCTATGCAAGCAAAATGCCTTTCCCGATGGCACTACTCCTCGATACGATGTCCTCTGCGCCTGTCATATCTCTGGGGCAACGCTCTACAAGAATCAAGACCTCTGGCATCCCAACTACATCAGCGATATCCAGAAAACGTTTGTAGAGCACCCCCCGCACCCCCCGATTCCTCCTTCAAGAGCAGGGGCTACTTGCGCTGCGGGCGCAAAAGCCCCTGCTAAAGACACAAGCTTATTGGGGGCAGTAGGCTGTAATAAACCGAATGACAAGGGGTCTAGCGACTCTGTTGAGGGAAAGAGCGAGCAATTACCGGCAGCAGGCTGTAATAAACCGTCTGACGCGGCTTTCAGCGCTATTGAGGCGGTAAGGGGTGCTCAACAGGTAGAAAGGTCTGCGCCACCTGAGCAGCTCTCGTTGAATATTCAGTGGGCCTTGCAGATTGCTCGCAGCAAACACCGTGAACAGGTAGAGGCAAACAAGAAGCAATACAGGCAGGAGAGAGGGCAGCGGTCTCAATCGGAATATAAAGCTCAGCTACAGGAGTGGATAAACTCGGGCGATCCCGTCTTAGTCGCGGAAGCTGAGCGAGTGCTCAATAGAATAGAGCAGGCTACCAGAGCAATGTAACCTCTCGAAAACACCGCTCTCATCGAGCAGAGAACCTTAAATAAGTGCGTAACTGCGCAGATACTTACTCACTTGCTTGCGCAAATACTTGCGTATTCACGCGATTGCTGAAATGCTTATGTCCATACAGGAGTCATCAATATGTCAATAATTGCTGTTTCCAACTTCAAGGGTGGCGTCGGAAAGACTACGGCGGCGGTGTGTATAGCTACGTTGCTTTCAGACAATGCCAATGTGCTACTGATAGATGCCGACCAGAATCAGAGCGCTCTGCTCTGGAGCAATAGCGATCGCCTGCCCTTTAAAGTGCTGACAGAAAAAGCTAGTCGGAAAGCGATGGTTGGTGGCAGCTATCAACACATCATCATCGATTCGCAGTGTGCACCAGGCACTGGCGAGTCAAAAGCTCTGGCAGAAGGGTCTGATTTACTAATTGTCCCGACAACACCAGACGGACCTAGTCTTGCAGCTACTGGCCGGATGTTTTCTGAGCTTGAAGAGATAGAAAACGCCATAGCTTTGATTTCAATGGTGCCACCGTCGCCTCAGAAGGATGGGGCAGAGGCTGCGGAGGCTTTGAACCGTGCGGGCATTCCGTACTTCAATAGGCAAATTCGCAATGGAAAGGTATACAAGCGAGCATTTGAGTCTGGCCTGACGTTGCCACAGATGGGTAGTCGAGATAGAGCGGGGCAGCTATGGCGAGACTGGATAGAACTTAAATCCGAAATAGAGGAGGTTTTGAGCAATGAGTAGATTCGACGACATTCTTGGTGCTGCGGGAAAACACCAAGGGAAGAACAAAGAAACCTTGAAATCAGAAGATAGCAACAGCAATACACGAACTGAATTTTGGGACGCAATGGAAAAACCTGAAAGGGCTGCTACCATCAAGCTCTCAGTTTCTGTCCCTCTAGCTCTCAATGAGAAAATAGAGGAAAAGGCCCGTACACTCGGCATTTCAAAGAACGAGTTAATCAATAAAATGCTTACATACTTACTTGAGTAACTACGCACTTACTTGAGTAACTACGCGCTTGCGCACTTACTTGCGCATATACGCACTCGCAGAAGCAAGCAACTATGGACGACTCAATTATTAGTCAAGAATTATTCAAGGAAGTTCGCCAGCTCATTGACACGGCAAAGCAAAAAGTTGCGATCACGATTAACTCTGAACTCACATTGCTGTACTGGCATATTGGCAAACGCATTCAGATAGAAATCCTCAACGGACAACGCGGTGAATATGGCAAACAGGTATTACAAAACCTTTCTATACAGCTCCAGCAAGCTTATGGTCGTGGTTGGGGGCAAAGGCATCTACGGAACTGTCTCTATTTCGCAGAGCAGTTTCCAGATATAGCGGTTGTCACTACGGTGTGCTCGCAGTTGAGCTGGTCTCATTTCAGAGTGCTAAGTGGTATTGACGATTCTTTGAAACGTGAATTTTATATCGAGATTGCGCAGCTTGAGAAGTGGAGCGTTCGTCAATTGAAAGAGCGTGTTGACTCAATGCTTTATGAACGCACTGCCCTTTCTCGAAAGCCTGAAGAAGCCATCAGTCACGACATAGCACAGCTTCGTGATGAACAAGCAGTTTCACCGGCCCTTCTACTGAAAGATCCCTATGTTCTGGACTTTCTAGAGCTAAATGATAGATACACAGAACGAGATCTAGAAGATGCCATTCTCAGAGAAATCGAGCGTTTCCTATTAGAGATGGGAGCAGGCTTCACCTTCGTCAGTCGTCAAAAGCGATTGCAAATCGACGACGACGATTTCTACATTGACCTGCTCTTCTACAACCGTAAGCTCAAGAGATTGGTCGCTATTGATCTGAAAATAGGCAACTTTCGGCCTGAATACAAAAGCCAGATGGAATTATACTTACGCTGGCTGCAAAAGCATGATCAAGAGCCCGAAGAGCAACCACCTCTTGGAATCATCCTATGCGCAGGCAAAAAGCAAGAGCAGATTGAGCTGCTTGAGCTAGACCGAAGCGGAATTCATGTCGCTGAATACCTAACTGTCCTACCCTCTAAAGAGATCCTGCAAGCAAAACTCCAAAATGCGATCGCAGCTGCTCGTAGTCGCATCGCGTCTAACACCGAAGAGCAGGAAACGTCACAGCTTGAGTAAAGCCTTAAAACGACTACTAAATAAAGGTTTGAGAGAATCCACCAATTTGGAACACAGTGTGTTCCAAATTCAAATATGCACTTACTTGCGCAAGTAAGTGCGCACTTACTTGCGCAGTCACTTAATCAGTTAAATGCGCACTTGCTAAATTAATGACGGATTTCTTGGCACTCGCCTATGTATAGAATAACCCACGTATAGACATAGAGAAATTTTGACAGATAAGGCTGAAATGCTGTGCTGGCGATGGTTTTATCTCTAAGCATTTATGCTCATCGAAAACTCGTACTTAGAATCAGCAATACCTATAAGGGGTGATGCAAGCATAGCTGTCACGAAGTGCCATAAGCTCGAAAGCCTTGATACACAAGGACTCTAGGATAGTACTTTTGTGCTGTAATTTTGGCAAGGATTCATATTTTGGTTCAAACTCTAACGAGTTTTCGCCGTTTCAGGCGATGAAGTAGCCCTTATGACACTTGCTGACAGCTACGCTTGCACTAGGCCTCGAAGCCTAAATTGAGCCACGTCTTTATCCAAGCTTAACTGCAACGATGTCAACTTTATGGAAATTACTCCAAGTGACAGAGCGAAGTTCAGCGATAGCACTCGACAAAAATTAAGCATCTAAGGAGAAAATAGCCATAGCGCCCAGATTAAGTAGAGGGCTATCTATAAATCTATAAAACAACTCATCGACAGGGACTTAATGGCTAGACAGTATAAAATACCATCAAAAAATTGGCAAAGTAATTCAAGTTTGGAACGCTAATGTCTGACCTTCATTTCTTACAAATTGAAATCCTCGATATTCTGCCTAATCCAGTTTTGGTTAAGGATAATCAGCTTCGATACGTTCTAGTAAACAAAGCATTTGAAGAACTCTTTAATGTCCGCAGAGAAGACTTAATCGGCGAACTCGACAAGGACGTTTTTAAACAGAGGCAAGCTATTCAATGCAACGGTGGCGATCTTCGGGTACTCGAATCAGGTGATATCGACGAAGCCTATGAAACAGTCTTTCGCGCTAACTCCGAACCACGAGAAACAATCACCCGCAAGAACCGACTGATATGCCCTAATGGGAAAGTCTTTCTGGTTGGCATTATGCATGACATTACAGAGGTGAGTCTGATTAATCGAGAACTTGAAAGGAGTCAAAAACTTTTACAACAGCAATCAGAAGAACTTAAGAAAATGGCACATACTGACCCATTGACGGGTTGCAGCAATCGCCGCGCTTTTTCTATGAACGCACCTAAGTCCTTTGAGAAATATGGCAATGTCGGCAGCCTGTTAATACTAGACCTTGATCATTTCAAGCGCATTAATGACACTTATGGTCATGATATCGGAGATTTGGCTCTCATTCATGTTGTCAACATCGTAGCCCAGCTCATTCGGAAGGACGATGATCTCGTCCGTCTCGGTGGAGAAGAGTTCGCCATTGCTTTGCCCAATGCAAGTGTCGAAGAATCCCGCTTTATGGCCGAAAGAATCTGCAAAGTTGTGGGGTCTAGTCCAATGTTCCATGCTGGAAGGCCGCTTATAATAACCGTTAGTATCGGTGTTGTTCATGCGTATGAGAAAAGACCATTCAACTTGGATGCCATGCTTATAAAAGGAGATGCCTGCCTTTATAAGGCGAAGGCAGCTGGGCGAAATTGTGTCGTCTATGACACCTGTCATGAACTGTCAGTTGAATTCAAGAGAGAAGAAAACGAAGAATTATTAATTCATACTACCGAACATCTAGCGGTTATCTCCGAATAGGGACACGGCCCCGGCTGTTGAAAATTTAGCCATAGACTAAAAGTGTTGTGGCGACTGAATTACAGCTGCGATAAATTAGGTCTTCTAGAAATATACTTACTAACAGACACCTTTTGGCGGAGAAGTGGTGTATCTGATCTCAGTCATGGTCTGCAGCAGCAGAGTAACCCTCGATATTCCGCAGCAGCAAAAACCTGGAATGAAAGCGATCATTAGACCTCTTGCAAAAATGATTATGTGCTAAATTGCTGTATTTTGCTGCCAGTCTTCGGCAAGGTTGAGTTCATAATTGTAGAGTGCCGCTATCAAATTGAATCGCAGCCCATAGCGTCGTCGT